>CAZGIX010000140.1:0-12573 GCA_964525785.1 uncultured Anaerolineaceae bacterium | reverse complement strand
CAACCGCTCCTACAAAGCCGGCGAGATCATTGTGCAGCGCGGCCAGGTGATCACCGCCTCGGCCATCGAAGCGCTGGAAGTGATGGGCCTGGTGCAGCCGCGCTTCAACTGGCAGGATGTGATCGGCGCAACGATCGTGACCATCCTGTCCGTCGTGCTGGTGCTGCTTTACATCCGGCGCCGGCCCGCCTTGCTCCAAGACCTGCGCGGGCTGACCGTTTTCGCTTTCCTCTCGATTGTCTTCTTATTGGGGGGGCGGCTGCTAATCCACGCCGAATCGTTCATATCCTATCTGCTGCCCCTGGCGGCCTACAGCATGACGGTGGCGGTGCTGTTCCGCATAGACCTGGCGCTGATTGCCTCACTCCCAATGGTATTCCTGGTAGTCTTCGGGATGACAAACGCGGCTGAGCTGCACCTGTACTACCTGCTCAGCGGCTATATCGGCGTCATGACCCTCGGGGCGGCGCGCCGCCTGACTGCCTTTTTCCGCGCTGGAGCGGCAGTCGCCGGGTGCAGTGCCCTGATCGCGATCGCCTTCCGCCCGCCATCCTCTCTGGCAGAGCTGATCCCCATCTACCCATTGCTGGGCGCGGCGCTGTTGAACGGCATCGCTTCTGCCAGCCTGACCGCGATCTTACAGTTCTTCCTGGCCCAGTTCCTGGGCATGACCACGGCGCTGCAGCTCATCGAGATTTCCCGCCCGGACCATCCCCTGCTGCAGCTCATCCTGCGCAACGCGCCCGGCACATACCAGCACAGCCTGCAGGTCGCCAACCTGGCGGAACAAGCCGCGGAGCGCATCGGCGCAGATACCCTGCTGACCCGCGTGGGCGCCCTGTACCATGATATCGGCAAGGTGCTGAATCCGATGTTCTACATCGAGAACCAGGTGCCAGGCAGCCCCAATCCGCACGACAAGCTCGACCCGCAGTCCAGCGGGGGCATCATCATCCAGCATGTGCTCGATGGGCTGGAGCTGGCGCGCAAATACCGCATCCCACGCCGCATCCAAGATTTCATCATCGAGCATCACGGCACCATGATCGCCCGCTACCAGTATGCCAGGGCGCTGGAAGCCGCCGGCGGCGATGAGAGCCGGGTGGATATTGAGCAGTTCCGCTACCCTGGTCCCAGCCCACGCTCGCGTGAGACTGCTATTCTGATGCTGGCAGATGGCAGCGAAGCGCGCGTGCGCGCCGAGCGCCCCAAGGACGAAAACGAGCTTCGGCAGGTTGTCCGATCTGTGATCGAAAACCGCATATCGACCGGGCAGCTCGACCAGACCAGCCTGACCCTCAAGGAGCTGGATCAGATCGGCGACTCGTTCACCACCACCCTGCGCGGCATGTACCACCCGCGCATTGAGTACCCGAAGTTCGAGAAGAGCGCCGCCGCCCAGGTGGACACCGTACCCATCCCGCGTCCCGTCGAGCGCCTTTCCAGCGACCTGGCGACCTCGCCTGCCGGGCCAATAGCGGACCATGATAAGCCTGCAGATTGACGATGACCTGCCCGGCCCGCCTGACCCGGCGCTGAGCGAGCTGCTGGAACGCGCCGCTCTGGAGACGCTCGACCGCGCCGGCGGTCCGGCTGCACCGGCGCTGAGCATCGTCATCACCGGCGATGCACACCTACAGACATTGAACCGCCAGTACCTGGGCATCGATGCGCCCACGGATGTGCTTTCATTCCCCTCCAACGAAACCGACCCCGACAGCGGGGATATCTACCTGGGGGATATCCTCATCTCCTACCCACGCGCGCAAGCCCAGGCCCAATCCGGCGGGCATCCCTTGCAAGACGAGCTGCAGCTCCTGGCAGTGCACGGCGTGCTGCATCTGCTGGGCTACGACCACGACCAGGAAGACGATAAATCTCAGATGTGGTCCTTGCAGGCGCAGATCCTGAAGAGCCTGGGCTGCTCGATCAGCGCTCCCGCGTCAACCGGGGATTGAATCGCCTATACTGGAACCAATCCCATGCTCGCCTTTCTGCGATCCCGCGCCCTCTCTTTCCGCTACGCCTTCTCCGGGTGGTGGTTCGTCATCCGCACCCAAAAGAATGCCTGGATCCATACCATGGTCAGTGTGCCGGTCATCCTGGTCTCGCTGTGGCTGCGCCTGGATGCGCGCGATTGGGCGATCATCATCATCGCCATCGCCATGGTCTGGGCGGCTGAGTTCATCAACACCTCCCTGGAGGCCCTGGCAGACCTGGCGAGCCAGCACGAGCAAAGTCAACTGGCTAAAGTCGGCAAAGATGTTGGCGCAGCGGCTGTGCTGATCGCGGCTGCCAGCGCGGCGCTGATCGGCTTTCTGATCCTCGGTCCGCCGCTGTGGCAGCGCCTGCTGCTGCTCTTCGGCAATTAAACCGGGATAGCCTTCCCGCACCCTGACGGGCAGATATCACACACGCGAGGTTGCCTATGTCCCCTTTATCCTTCCGCTTCGGTACGGTCGGCGCTCCACTCAACACGCCTAAGAAACCCGGGGGCAGCGTGGGCGCGCTGCTTTATTCGGCTGAGCTAGGCCTGTACGGGTTGGAGTTGGGCTGGGTGCGCTCGGTGCGGGTGAGCGAGGAGACTTGCGCGTCCATCAAAGCCGCGGCCCAGGAGAACGACGTCGCTCTCAGCGTCCACGCCCCGTACTTCATCAACCTGAACGCGGACGATACGGAGTGGCCCAAGTCACGCCAGCGGCTGATGGACGCCGCCCATTATGGCAATTTAGCCGGGGCGACCGACATCATCTTCCATCCCGGCTCGTACTTCGAGCGCCCCGCTGAGGAGGTGCTGCCGGTCGCCATCAAGCGCCTGAGAGGCTGCGTGGAGGAGCTGCGGGCAGCCGGCAATCCGGCCATCCTCCGCCCCGAGACGATGGGCAAATCTGCCATGCTGGGGTCGCTGGAGGATACGCTGGCGATGAGCCAGGCGCTGGAGGGTGTGCTGCCCTGCATCGACTTCGCCCACCTGCACGCCCGCCCCGGGGATGGCTCGATGAATACCTACGATGAGTGGTCAGGCGCGCTGGAGGCAATCGGAAAAAGACTGGGAGAGGGTGCGCTCCAGGACCTGCACTGCCATATCTCGGGCATCGAGTACGGACTCAAAGGCGAGAGGGAGCATCTTCCGCTGGCTGAAGCCGACCTGGACCTGGGGGCCATTTTCCGCGCCTTGCGGGCCTCCGGCTGCCGCGGGCGCATCCTGTGCGAAAGCCCCGTCATGGAGGCAGACGCCCTGAAAACAAAGGATCTGTGGAGCGAGATCAGTGGGGAGAGCGAGGCTTAGGCTGCCCGCTCAGCGCAGCTGCTTGAAATTGATGAACACCAGGTTGCGGCTGCAGTCATCGAAGGTCTCGAAATAAATCTTTTCCGAGAGCGCCCGCCCGGCCTGGTCTATCAGCTGCACCCACAGGGTATTGTTCGAAGCGATAGGCCGGTCGCCCAGGAAGAACTCGTAGCCCGACTGCCCATACTGGGGGGCGATGCCGGTCAGGCTGGTAATATCGACGAAATCCCCCCCGATCACGCCGCTGAGCTGGATGACCACGCCGGTGGAAACCGGCGCGCCGCTAATATCCAAGACCTGACCCGCCACGCCCATCCAATTGCAGCCCGCCTCGGGGTGGAAGGTGACGCTGGAGATTGCCACCGGGCTGCCCGAGGCGACATCGTAGGGCATTCCGAAGAGGGCCTCTGTGGTGTTGGTGGGAGTGAACAGGCTGAAAGGTGTCTCCGTAGGGGCAGGGGTGGAGGTAGGCCGCGGGGTATAGGTAGCGGTCGGCAGATCGGTCGGGAGGGGCGTCCAGGTCGGCGGCAGAACGCTGCGCGGCGTGGGGGTGATGGTGGGTAGGGAAATGGCAACCGGCAGCGTAGGAGGCGGGAAGGGGTTAAAGGCCGAACTCGGATTGACGAAGAGCATCAAGACGACCAACGCCACACAGACCGCGGCCAACAAAACAACTACCGTGAGGGTGTTCCAGACGAGCGCGGATACACTGCGGGTGGGTTGGGTGTTATCCTGATAGTCGAAGCTGTCCATGATCAATCTCCAATCGCCAGCGGCCTACGGCAGCAAAACCTGGATGTCGCTCTGAGCCCGGCGGGTCGCCAACCATTCCTGCAATGCCTGCTCCTGCAGCCTCAGGAGGGCGTCTGGCTCCAGCGGGCGGGCGGGGTCGCGCTCGATCACCTGCACGATGTGGTAGCCGAGGCTGGTCTCGATCACCGGGCTGGTCTCACCGGGCTGAAGCTGGAAGGCAGCCTGCTCCAGGCGCTCATCGGTCAGGTAGCCGTGCGGGAACCAGCCCAGGTCGCCGTGACCCACCGGATCGTACTGGGCTGCCAGGGCGGCGAAGTCATCGCCCGCGCCGAGCTGGGCGATGACAGCGGCGGCGTCTTCAGAATTATATAGCAGAATCTGGCGGGCATGCACCTGCTCCGCTGCCGCCGGCACGCCGGCGACGATCTTATCGCGCATCCAGGCGGCTGCCATGGAGCTGGCTAAATCGCCTCGCAGGCTCTCTTCTGTATAGCCTTGATCTGCCATCCAATCAACCAGACCCTGGTCGCTCTCCAGGCTGCTCGCCAGCTCATCCATACGCCTCTGGACGGAGGCATCCTCCACGCTGTAGCCTTCTTCGCCCGCCGCCTGGGCCAGCAGCAGGCGGTCGATCAGGTCGTTCAGCACGCGCTGCTCGTCTTCGGTTGCCAGTTGCGTGCCAACTGCCGCCTGGTAGCGGGCCAGCTCCGCCTGGAACTGCTCCAGTGGGATAACCTCGCCGTTCACGCGCGCCGCCAGCGGCTGCAGGGTCGGCGATGGCTGGAAGGGAGTGGGCGTGTGCGTGGGCGGGGCGGCAGTAGCGGGCAGCGTCGGCGTGACCTCAGGCGCGGCGCCCCGGCAGGCAGCCGCCGCCAGCCCAAGGAATATGAAGATCGCAGCCACGCCAATTCGCGGCGTCCATTGCAGAAACCGGGTGCTCACTGCGCCGATTATAACCGCGTTCAGGGGGGATATGGGCGGGCCGGGATTTACAGCTTTGTATGCCGCGGACCACCAGAAGGCGATAAAATAGTACCCATCACCGCACAGTCCGGAGGTCCAGTTGAATAAGATTCGCAAGGCGCTGCGCGTCGCCATGGTGCTGCTCTTCCGGCTGCTCACCCGGAGCGAGGTTTTCGGGCTGGAGAACCTGCCATCCCAGGGGGGCATCCTGCTGGCATCCAACCACATGAGCCGCATCGACCCGCCCCTGATCTTCGCCCTGCTGGAGCGCCAGGATGCCACCGCATTAGTGGCGGATAAATACCAGCGCAATCCGTTCATGCGCTGGCTGGTCAACTCCGTGGGCGGCATCTGGCTCAACCGCGAGGAGGCCGATATCGACGCCCTGCGCGTGGCGCGCAGCCACCTCAAAGGCGGCGGGCTGTTGGGCATCGCCCCGGAAGGCACGCGCAGCCGCGTCGGCGCCTTGATCCGGGCCAAGACCGGCGCGGCTTACCTGGCGGATAAAGCTGGTGTGCCGGTGCTGCCCGCGGCGATCACCGGGACGGAGGACGCTTTCCGCCAGCTCCTGCGACTGCGCCGGCCGCGTATCAGCATCCGCTTTGGCGAGCCGTTCCACCTGCCGCCGGTGGAGAGGCGCAGCCGGGAGCAGGATCTGCAGCGCAACACCGACGAGATCATGTGCCGCATCGCCGCCATGCTGCCGGAGAAGTATTGGGGGTACTACGCCGGGCATCCGAGGTTGAAGGAATTGTTGGGGGAGAAGGCCCCACCGTTCCAGGCGGAGCCAGTGCCGGTCAATCCGGTGTAGGCATATTTCAGCAATTTGTATGGAAAAGGCGCCCTTGAGGCGCCTTCAACATACCAGAGATTAGGAGAACAGCAATGATTATTTTTATCTAGTGAGAAGGTCTTTCAATGAGCGGGTAAGATTTGGCAGGTCATTCTGTATCGTATCCCATAGCAAGCGAGGGTCAACCGAGAAGTATACGTGAACCAGGCGATTCCGCATGCCCCGCATAAAATGCCAGGGGATCTGCGGATGGGCTTCTTGGATTTCTTCAGGTATCTGGTTGACTGCTTCTCCAATGATAATGAAATCTAATTAAACAGCCCGAATTGTTCTAAAGTCAGATTTGAATCTCTCGTAATCCAAACCTCTTGTAAATGCTTGGATTTCGTTGATCGAATCCAGGATATCCTGCACCCTTTCATGCCAGCCTCTAGGCGACACGGATAGCCTCTTCCAACACGGTTTCCCGGATGCGGGGTTTCAAGCTATCAGGAGTTCCGACATCAACAGGGCAGCCAAGTAATCCTTCGAGATGGTCTTGTAGAGCAAACAGTCCAAATAGACCCACTGGTCGGTCAAACTCGATCAGTAGGTCCACATCGCTTGCCGGTGTGGCATCATCTCGGGCAACTGACCCAAATAAGGCGATTGATTTTACACCGTATTGATCGGTTAGCTCTGCAAGATGTTCGTTGATGATCTCAATAACTTCATCCCGTTTCATAATCATTCATGTCCAAGGATCATTTTAACATAGACTAATCCTTGCGGCGAGCTATTGCCAAACGGCGATGAACCTGCCCCAAATAGATATGCTTTCGCCATACCCACCAGCAGCCAATCGTCTATTCTAGTTTCCGCACTCTATCGAATAATTGACCTGGTGTGCTCTCAAAATCATTTCGACATCCGTGTGGCGCTATCCTTGTTCTCAATATCGTCGCATCGTCAGCCAGCCGGTAAACAGGCTGAGCAGCGTGCAGATGATAACACCCCCCAGGCTGAGCACGACGTAGAGCACCTGCGCACGGCTGGCTTCACCTGGGTCTGGTCCAACCGGCATATAGAATGTGCTGACCAGGATGAACATGACGCCCATACACAGGCCAAGGGCGGCACCGAGCAATCCTGGACCCAGCAGTGGTCTGCGACCGTGCACTCCACCTACCAGATGGATATAATGCCCACCGCACCACAGCGCCAGCAGCCAGGCCATCGGGGTAACACAGATGATGCCGGGCTGGCCTGCCAGGGTGGCGGCTGCCACCATGCCGCCCCAGACGATCAGCGGCGGGAGCAGGGTGCGGACGAATGCGCCGGCATGGATCGATGATAAAACAGATGATGAATTCGATGGTTCAGACATGTCCTTGACAGATCACCCTTTTTGCAGATAATAGGTGGTAATTATACGCTACCTACAGGCTTCGACGGAGCAAAGTAAGCCAGGGAACGGGCACGCCGACAGGGAGGCGCGGGGCACAGACTGGGACCCCCGCCCGGCGCGAACTGGCCGAATTTCACTCCCGAGCCGCCCGGGTGAACGGCGCACCAGCGCCTGCTAGCCTGAGCCGCACCTCCAGCGTTAGCAGGAGAGCCAGACGAGCCTGCGCCCCATCACGGCGTCTGCCCCTCTGGCTGCCGAGTGGGCCGCGTAGGCGGCCAAGCAGGGTGGCACCACGGGTTTTCTCCCGTCCCTAGCAGGGGACGGTTTTTTGTTTAATTCGAGAGGAGAGAGTGGAGAATAGAGAGTAGAGAATAGTATGGGCCGTAAACCGTGTGCGCTTACCTAAGCGTTTGCTTTTACTATTCTCGATTCTCTCCTCTCTACTCTCGTTATACGGAGGTTACTATGCCAGAATCACCACTTGAACTGCTCGACCAGATCGAAGCTTCGGCGCTGTCGGCACTGGGGGCGGTCGAAGCAGAAGACAGCCTGGAGGCATGGCGGGTGGCTCACCTGGGGCGCAGCTCGCCGCTGATGGGCGTCTTCGACCGGCTGGGAGGGCTCCCTAAAGAGGAGCGCCCGGCGATCGGGCGGCGCGCCAACGAGGTCAAGCGCCTCCTGGAGAGCGCCCTGGCCGAGCGGGCGGCCCTCCTGCGCCAGCAAGCTCTGGAACGCACCCTGCTGGGCGAGCGCCTGGACGTCACCCTGCCGGGTCGAGCGCGGCCGCGCGGCCGCCTGCACATCTCCAACCAGACGCTGCGCCAGATCTACCGCATCTTCGCCGAGATGGGCTTCCAGGTCTACCGCTCGCGGGACGTGGAGACCGACGAGTACAACTTCCAGCTGCTCAACTTCCCCCCGCACCACCCGGCGCGCGAGATGCAGGACTCGTACTACATCCAGGCGCCGCACGCCGCGGATAACCCTATCGTGCTGCGCACGCACACCTCGCCGGGTCAGATCCGCGCCATGCGCGAGTACAGCGCTGCGGATCCCGGCAATCCGCCGCCGGTGCGCATCATCCTCCCGGGCATGTGCTACCGCTACGAGCAGGTGACCGCCCGCTCGGAGGTACAGTTCAACCAGGTGGAAGGGCTGGCGGTCGGTGAAGGCATCACCTTCAGCGATCTAAAAGGCACGCTGAGCGATTTCGCCCGCCGCATGTTCGGGCAAGGGGTGCGTACCCGCTTCCGCGCCGCGCACTTCCCTTTCACCGAGCCCAGCGCCGAGATGGATGTCGAGTGCTTCGTGTGCGGTGGGGTCGGCTGCCCGGTGTGCAAGCGCGCCGGCTGGCTGGAGGTGCTTGGCTGCGGCATGGTGCATCCCGTGGTGCTGTCCAACGGCGGCTACGCCCCCGAGCGCTACACCGGCTTCGCCTTCGGCATGGGCTCGGAGCGCCTGGCGATGCTGCGCTACCGCATCGAGGATATCAGGTATTTTTGGGGGAACGATATTCGATTCCTCGAGCAATTTTGAAAAGTGGGAAGGTAATTTGGTAATAAGGCAACAAGGTGAGATATGGCGGAGGATAACGATAAAGGTCTGGATACATTGAAGGACTGGCAGCGTTCTATGGCCTTCGCGAAGGAAATCTGCCAAAGCGTGCTGCCAGTCTTGCCATTCGAAGAGAAGTGGGGCCTTGTGCATCAACTGCGCCGCTCAGCTCAAAGCATCCCTGCGAATTTGGCTGAGGGCTACGGGCGCTACTACTACCAGGATAGCGTGCGGTTCTGCTACATCGCTCGAGGATCCCTTGAAGAGACCTACAGTCATCTGACGCTGGCGTATGAGCTGGGGTACCTCTCTCAAGAGGAATATTCTCATCTAAAAGATGAGATCGGCGAGCTTCGCCGCATGATCAACGGATACATTGTTTTCTTAAGGAAGAGCAAGCGCGGAGCCGCAGAACCCGGCGCCATCCATACCATCCGCGATGAAGATGCCGATGTCGACTACTATCTTGATGATCAGGCTTCCTGATCTCCTGCTTACCTGATCACCTATTACCTGATTGCCTTATTACCTGATTACTCGATTGTCCTATCCCTGGAGGTTATTCATGAAGATACCCATCACATGGCTGCGTGATTTTGTCAATATCACCCTCCCCCTGGAGGAGCTGGCCCATAAGCTGACCATGGCCGGGCTGGAGGTAGAAGAGATCCACTATGTCGGCCTGCCGATGCCTGAACACGAGGCGCAGGGGCGCCAGGAAACCAAGATCACCGGCATCGAGTGGGCGGCGGATAAGATCGTGGTGGGCGCCATCCACGAGGTGATGCCGCATCCCAACGCCGACCGGCTGGTGCTGTGCCGCCTGGACGACGGTGAGGGCGAGAAGATCGTGCTGACTGGCGCGCCTAACCTGTACCCCTATAAAGGGCAGGGAGCCCTGGAAGTGCCCATCAAGGTGGCCTACGCCCGCGAAGGCGCCCAGATCTACGACGGGCACCAGCCCGGGCAGGTGCTGACCACACTCAAGCGCGCCAAAATCCGCGGCGTGGACTCGTTTTCGATGGCCTGCTCCGAGAAAGAGCTGGGCATCTCCGACGAGCACGAAGGCATCATCTTTCTGGATGAGAACGCCCCGGTGGGTATGCCCCTGGTGGACTACATGGGCGACGCCGTGCTCGACATCGCCATCACGCCCAACATCGCCCGGGATGCCAACATCCTGGGTGTGGCGCGCGAGGTCGCTGCCCTGACCGGGGAAAAGCTGCACCTGCCGGATCTGGATGCGCGCATGGAAGGCCCTGCGCTCGCCGGGCGGGTGAGCCTGCAGATCCAGGAGCCGGAGCTCAACCCGCGCTTCGTACTGGGCCTGGTCGAGAATGTGGACATCCGCCCCAGCCCGTACGAAATGCAGCGCCGGCTGCGCCTGGCAGGCATGCGCCCGATCAACAACATCGTGGATGCCACCAACTACGCCATGCTCGAGCTGGGCGAGCCGCTGCACGCCTTCGACTACGACGTGCTGGTGCAGCGCGCCGGGGGCAAGCCGCCCACCATCATCACCCGCCGGGCAGCCCAGGGTGAGTGCCTGACTACCCTGGACGGCGTGGAGCATACCCTGGATGACTTCACCGTGCTGGTGTGCGACACTGCCGGGGCGCTCTCCATCGCCGGCGTGATGGGCGGAGCAGAATCGGAGGTCTCGCCGGTCACCCGCAACGTGCTGCTGGAGGGGGCGGCCTGGAACTTCATCAACGTCCGCCGCACGCTGTTGGCCCAGCGCATGTCGTCCGAGGCCGCCTACCGCTTCTCGCGCGGCGTGCACCCGGCGATGGCAGAGCGGGGCGTGCGGCGCGGCCTGGAGCTGATGCGCCAGTGGGGGAGCGGCGTTGTCGCCCAGGGGTTGGTGGACGCCTACCCGCTGCCCCCGCAGGACCCCACGGTGGAGATCACGCTGCATGACGTGCGCCGCTGGCTGGGCATCCGCCTGGAGAGCGCTGAGATCGCCGATATCCTGCGCCGGCTGGAGTTTCAGGTCGAGGTGGACGGCGACCGCCTACGCGCCACGGCTCCCGACCACCGCCTGGACATTGCCACCGGCATTACCGGCGTGGCGGATTTAATGGAAGAGATCGCCCGCATCTATGGCTACGAGCGCATCCCTGAGACGCACATGGCAGATTCCCTGCCGCCCCAGCGCGGCAACCCGTCCCTAGAGATGGAGGAGCGCATGCGCGACCTGCTGGTCAGCCTGGGGCTGCAGGAGGTGGTCACCTACCGCATGACTGCCCCCGAGCGGGAGGCGCGCCTGCTGCCGCCCGGCGTTCCGCCAGACCCGCGCCCATACGTGCGCCTGGAGAATGCCATCAGCAGCGACAAGGTGGTCCTGCGCCACAGCCTGCTGAACAGCCTGCTGGAGGTGATGGAGCGCAACGCCCGCCTGCGCCCACGCCAGGCGCTGTTTGAGATTGGCCCGGTATTCCTGGTCCAGGAAGAAGGCGAGCTGCCGCTGGAAGAGGGCCGGCTGGTCATCGCTCTCAGCGGGCCGCGCCACCTGCCTGCCTGGCAAGGGGCGGACACCGGACCGATGGATTTCTACGACTTCAAAGGCGTGCTGGAGGGTCTGGTCGCCGGGCTGCATTTGAGCGGCGCTGTGAGCTACGAGCCCACCGAGCACCCCAGCTTCCATCCCGGCAAGTGCGCCCGCCTGACCGTCGAAAACCGGGCCATCGGCGTGATGGGTGAGCTGCACCCGCTGGTGCATGAGCGCTACGAGCTGCCCGAGACGCCCGTGCTGGCAGCCGACCTGGATCTGCAGGCCCTGCTGGGGGCTGTGGCTGAGCGCTACGACGTCGAAGTGGTGCCCGCCTACCCGCCGGTGCTGGAAGACCTGGCCCTGGTGGTGGATGAGGACCTGCCAGCCGAGCGCGTGGCGCAGGCCATTCGGCAGGCGGGCGGCAAGGCGGTCATCGACCTGCGCCTGTTCGACGTCTACCGCGGCGAGCAGGTGGGGGCGGGCAAGAAGAGCCTGGCCTACAGCCTGACCTACCAGGATCCCGAGCGCACCCTGACCGACGCCGAGGTCGCCAAAGTGCGCCAGCGCATCATCCAGAGATTGGAACGCGATCTGCAGGCCCGCATCCGCTCTTGAGTATTTGGGGTACGGACTTCCCGCAGGCATCCGTGTGTATCCGCGCAAATCCGTATCCTATTTAACCCCCTCGATGATCTCCGCCGCCAGGTCGTAGCGGCTGAACTGCGGCATCAGGTAGATGCCGCAGGCAAAGGTGCGCATCGCCTCGACCAGCTCCAGGGCGATGCGCACCCCTTCTTGAGGGGCCTCCTCGCCGGCGGCTTGCATGCGCTCGCGCAGCAGCTCCGGGATGCTCACCCCCGGGACTTCGTTGTGCAGGAAGGAGGCATGCCGGGCGCTATAGAGCGGCAGCACCCCGGCCAGCAGCGGGACTTCCAGGGGACCGTGACGGCTGGCGTAGCGCGCCAGGAATGCCTGCGCCTGCTCCGGCTCGTAGACCGGCTGAGTTAGAAGGAAATCTGCCCCTGCCTGCAGCTTGCGCTGCAGGTTTTTGATCTCCCGCTCAGGGTCCTGGGGGGTCAGGTTGAGGGCGCAGCCGACGAAGAATGAGGTCGGCTGCCCGATCTCCACCCCGGCATGGTCCACCCCGGCGTTGAAATTCTGCTTGATCAGCTTGATCAGCCCGGAAGGCACCAGGTCGTAGTTGTCCATGGCCTCGGGGTAGTCGCCGATGGAGGTCGGGTCGCCCATGACCACGAAGACGTTGCGGATGCCGAGGGCGTGCGCTGCCAGCAGGTCGCCCTGCACGCGCAGCAGGTTGCGCCCGCGTGTGGGGAAGTGCA
>CAZGIX010000139.1:3382-12719 GCA_964525785.1 uncultured Anaerolineaceae bacterium | reverse complement strand
GTCGCCACCGGCAGTTGATGGCGTCGACCTGTGCGTAACCACGGGCGAGCTGTTCTGCCTGCTGGGACCCAACGGGGCTGGTAAAACAACCCTGATCAAGATGCTCAGCACGCTGATCGAGCCGACCCGCGGGTCAGCGCGCGTCAACGGCTACGATCTTCGCCAGGAGCTGGCGATCAAAGCCACCTGCGGACTGGTGACCAGCGACGAGCGCAGCTTTTACTGGAGGCTCACCGGTCGGCAGAACCTGGAGTTTTTCGCCCGCCTGCAGGGATTGGATCGAGGAGAGGCACGTGACCGCAGCCAGGTTGTGTTGGAACGGGTTGACCTGCTGGAGGCTGCCGACAAGCGCTTCCTGATCTACTCGACCGGCACGCGCCAGCGCCTGTCTATTGCCCGCGCCCTGCTCAATAAGCCGCGCCTGCTCACCCTGGACGAGCCCACAAAAGGTCTGGACCCGATCGCCTCCGCCAGCCTGCAGCGTCTGATACGGCAGGAGCTGGTGGATGGGGAAGGCATCACCGTCCTGCTCACCACCCACGACCTGCACGAGGCCGAAGCGCTGTGCGACCGCATCGCCATCATGCACCTTGGACGCATCCGCGCGGTTGGAACGCCGCAGGAGCTGCGCCGGTCGCTGGACCTGGGGGAGCGCACCGTCATCCAGGTGGTGGACCTGCCGGAGACCGCTCGACTGGATTTGCAGAGGTACTTCGGGGACAGCCAGGTGGAATTCAAGCAGGAGGGGGGCGAAGACCACCAATCCGCCTCGACCCACATCGAGCTGCCTTCCCCACCAGGCAAGGCGGCCCTGGAGGATGGAGAGGTAAACACAGCCATCGACCTGCTGCGCCAGGCAGGCGCCACCATCCAGTCCATCAGCCGCCAGCCGGTATCTATAGAGCGCATCTTTGCTCACCACATTGCCAGTCCAGTGGACGGGCCTGTCGCTGCTCCGGTGCACTCGACTGACCCGGCTGACAAAACTGCCGGAGAGATCCCCAATGCAGTACGCATTCCTTCCTTCTGGAGCATCCTGCCCGCCTTCCTGAAAAGAGATTTAATCCAGGAAGCCAGCTACCGGCTGGCGTTCTTCTTGCAGTTCTTCAACGTCGTTTTCACCGTGCTGATCTTCTACTTCATCTCGGAGTTGATCGGAGAGGCGGCATCGCCGTACCTGGAGCGCTACGGGGGCGATTATTTTTCCTATGTGCTGATCGGCATCGCCTTCCTGGGCTATTTCAGCACCGGGCTGTCGAGCTTTTCAAACAACCTGCGCCACGCCCAAACTACCGGCACGCTGGAGGCCATGCTGGCGACGCCCACGCGCCTGCCAGCCATTATCCTGGCTTCATCCCTGTGGGATTACCTGGTCACCACGCTGCGGGTGGTGGTGTACCTGCTGGTGGGCATCCTGTTTCTGCGGGTGGATTTCTCCCAGGGCAACTACCTCGCCGCACTGGCAGTCATCTGCCTGACGGTGGTAGTCGCCAGCAGCCTGGGCATCATCGCTGCCAGCTTCGTAATGGTGGTCAAGCGCGGCGATCCAATCAACTGGGGCGTGAGCACCCTGACTGGCTTCTTCGGCGGAGTCTACTACCCGGCGGCCTTGCTGCCGGCGCCATTCTCCTGGATTGCCTACCTGCTGCCCATCACCTATGCCCTGGATGCCATGCGCCTGGCGCTGCTGGAGGGCGCGGCGTGGGGTCGCCTGCTGCCCGACCTGCTGGCGCTTTGCGCTTTTGCTATCGTACTGCTGCCGCTCAGCTTGCTGGCCTTCCGATACTCGGTGCACCGCGCCAAGTTGGAGGGGAGCCTGACGCAGTATTAGTACGTAAACCTATCCGCCCTGAACGCCGCTTCGACCTCCCGGCCCGGCTCAAACTGACCGGCAAAGTAGCTGTATGCCTGTTCTCGATCTTCGTCCCCTCTATCCACCAGGAACACCTGCTTGCAGAATTCGACGAGATCGCGAACGATGCGCTCGAAGCGATAGTACGTCAGGGTGGATTGGTCGATTTCCACATCGCCATAGCCCTGGTAGAAGAGGGCGGTTTCACGATCACCCGGTCCCTTCTCCCCCATGCCAGCCCCAAGAAACATCAGGTCGTGCTCTTGGGGGGCAAAGATCACATCGTCCCAATCCACGATATACAGCGCCCCATCGGCAGTCAGGTGCAGGTTGCCGGGGTGCAGGTCGCCATGGCACAAGACGAAATGCCGCGGATGCCTTTTCAGCTCCTCACCAAGCTCGGCGGAGCGCCTGACCATGTGGCTGATTTCCCTCTGCTTATGGCGCATGAAGGCCGCCAACCTGGCGGAGGTGGGATCTGCGAATGTATCCAGCTCCACCTGCGCCTGGAACGAGCTCACTTGCTCGCGCCAGCGAGGGGAATAGCTCTCCACCGGGATCAAGCCGGCGAGCGATGCCACCACGTGGATTGTGTGCATCAGCTTGAGCGCCATTCCCAGCTGGATCCACTGATCATCCGCCAGGGAGACCTCGTATCCGTCCTGCCCCTCGATGAACGGGAAAAGCACCAACCGGTATTCATCCAGGCTGCCCCACAAATCCCCTGCCCTGTTCGGCAGCGGGGTGATGACGGAGCGGATGCCCTGGTCCAGGAGAAATACGGGCAGCAACACGGCAACCTCGTTGAAAGCGCCCTTCCGCAGCTTGAGGAAGTACCCAGGGTCACCTTCGATAGCAACGCGGTAGACAGCCGTGTTTACGTCCGCCCCCAACGTCAGGAAGCTCAACCCAGCAGCCTGCAGGCCATATTCGGCCGCCAGGCATGCCATGATGTGCGCATCGGGAATGGCAGGTTTTTCGAGCATGGTATGAGATTTTAGATGATTGCGTATACGGCGCCAGTACAACCAACAGCGCTGCTTAAGTTATATGTCACTTTACTAATATCTGGAAGTCTAACGCCCCTGTAGCCGCAGCGCCGGGTCGCCAAAGAGCATAAAGGTCAGCATCACGTCCCGCTGACCTGGCAGATCGGTGTCCACCTGGCGGCGCGCTGCCAGATGCAGCTCGCCCAGGGCGGCTCGTGGGTCAGCCAGGAACGCCTGTACGAAAGGCCGGGCGAGAAAATCCTGGTCTGCTGCCAGGGTCAGGCTGGAGGGCGCCAGAACTGCGGCGGCACCGCCGCCCGGTTGGAAGAGCAGCGCTTCTGCCAGCGACTCGACCTCCGGATGGGTGAACAGACCGGTCAGGCAGGTCAGATTGAGCACCACCGGGAGATGATCGGCGTTGTGCATCTGCGCCGCGTCGTCGACGGTGAACAGGCGGTCCTTGCCCCACATATTCACACTGCCATGCCCGAAATAAGCTGCCAGCCGGCGGCCATCAGAGAGAAGCTGGCTGACCCGCGCCGGCGCCCCTGCATCGCCGGGAGGTGGGGCGTACAGATCCGTTGGGTATCCTGGGCCGAAAGCATCCAGGAAGGACTGCGCGTGCTGCGCAAAACTGGCATCCTGCACATCGGCCATCGACAGAATGGCTGGCGCTGTGGAGGCGCTATCGGCCTCTAGCTGGGCCTCATATCCCAGGACCTTTTCGACGTAATCGGCAACCTGCTGCGGACGGCGGGCAGGGATGCGACCCACCGCCAGGTCGGGCCAGGGATCGTCATTGACCTGCACAAAGCCCACATCGCTGGCTGTCTGCCCACCATAGACAGTATCGACGAAGAAAGCCGGCAGCCGGTTGGCCACGGGAGGGGCGAGGTACCCCAGCGGATCGTAGGTGGCATCGCCGACCAGCAGCAAGGTGCGCGGCGCAGGCTGCCATTGCTGAGAGGCATGTTGGACAAAGCGCTGGATGGCCTCTGGCTCGGGCAGACCATAGTTGAACTGGTCATAAACTGCCTGCAGGGGAACGGACAGGGGTTTCCAGCCCTGGGAGGCGCGCAGATCGAGCAGGGGCTGCAGCGGGGCGAGCAGATCAGGTGGACCGACAGCCAGGTAATCCGCCCCGCCGTCCAGCATCCGTAAGTCGGGCGTGCTCGCAAGCGGCACCAGGCGCTCCGGGCGGTATGCTGCCCCAGGAGCCAGCGCCAGATAGCGGGCACCAGCCTGGGTCTCGAATGAAATACCCTGGTTCGATCCGCTACCCTGCAGATCGAGATCGTCGATGCGCCTGACATCTTCCCTGGAGGCGATTTCATAGACCAGCGGCGCGGCCGTGTAGCCCAACAACTGGACCTTCCCGCCCGGGGAGATGAAATCCAGGCGATCCTGCTCGGCTGCCAAGCGGCGCGGGTAGATGACCTCGAGGTAATCCAGGTAGTTCACTTCCACCGCTGAACCGCTATCCCCGGGGGCAAACACGGTCAGGTGGTTGCTCCCTTCTCGCAGCAAATCGACATCAAAGACGGCCTGTATCACCTGGTAAGACTGCCCGTCCCAGCTCTGGTCCAGGGCGAGCTGCCCGTTGATCTGCACGCGCAGGTGGTGATCGGGATCGGCGCTGGCTTCGGTGGCGCCCCACACGCCCAGCCGCAAGGCAGCCTTGACCGCGCCCGGGTAGGGCTGGCTTATCTCCAGCGCCAGGTCCTGCGATCCACCAGCCGGGATGACCTGCGCATACCAGTGCTGGTTCCCTCCGGCTTGCGGCAGGTACTGCTGGTTCTGCTCGTTCCTCGCCGTGTGGTAATATGCACCTTGCGGGGGCGCGCTGAGGAGCACCTGGTTCTCTTCATCAATATGTGTTTGCGTTGAAGTATCTGGCTCGATCAGATCACCTATCGGACCATCAGCGAGCGATCCTGAAACAGCCAGGATGTAGACGTTCTCAGCCGTGTATGCGCTCTGGCTGGCCCGGGCAAAGAATCTCAATACCGGGCTGCCATCGAGATCATCGATCCAGAAGGGCTGCGGGCTGCCACGGTTCAGAAGACGCAGCTGATCGGGTTCATCCAGCTTGAGTGCGAAGCCCGCTGCCATCAACTCTTCCTGCGCAACCTGGGTAATACCTTCGGCGGAAGTGATGATCTTAAGCGCCTGAGCCCCTCCAGGTGGTGTGGATCGGTCCAGGGAGCAGCGGACCAGCAACACGGCGAGGATCAGCAGGAGGACCGCCTGCCCAGCGGCAAGGCTTCGCCGCCTGAGTGCAGCAGATGAGAACGATGAGTAGGCGGGTGTCATTTTCCCCAGAAGAGAGCTTCAGGTGGGTGGTGTACACGTCCACCACAGGCAGGGCCTATTCAACGTGGCGGAACGACATATAGAACCACACCCCCAGGATAATCCAGATCAGGACGACGACCGAGATCAGCAGCACGCCTCCTACCGGGCTCCAGCCAGATGAAGTGGTGCTACTGCGTGCTGCTGCTGGCGCCGAAGTGGCTGTGCCGCGGCCTTTCAGGACGATCCCGCCCTCAGGGAAAGTCAGGGTGATATCGGGCAGTGGCAGCAAGGTGGCTGTGGCGGTGAGAACGCCGGTCACGATTGGGGAGGGTGAGGCCAATGGTGTGAGGTCAGCCTTTGTCGGCTGCGGGGGGATCGTCGGCGGCGCCAGCGTCGGCTGCAGCTGGGCCGAAGTGGGCGCCGGGTAGGCGGTTCCGGATGTTGAGGTTGGCAGCACCTGGGTGCGTGTGGAGGTCGGTGCGGCTCCTTGAGTGCCTGTTGTTGTTGGAGTGAGGGTGTTTACGGAGGCATTGGTAGCAGTCTGAGTCGGTGTACGGGGAGGCGTTGCGGTGAAAGTCTGTGTAGCAGTCGGTGTCGGCTCACCAGGAATTGCCCAAATGGGACCGAAGAACTCGGCATTCTGGCCCAGGTCAATGGCTTCCAGCTTGTACCAGTATTGCATCCCATTTGTAACGTCTGAATCTATATACTCATACGAAGCGCCCGTCAGTGGGTCGCCTTGTGCCAAAATAAAACTGCTGACACGACCGTAAGTGCCGTTCTCGCTGGTGCTGCGCTGCACATAAAATCCGGCGTTATCCAGCTCGGTGGCAGTCACCCACTTAACTCTCACCTGTCCATCCTCCGCGGTAACGGTGAAGGAAGCCAGCGTCACAGAGGCCAGGGCAGACTTAGTGCTCAGGCTCGCCAGCAGAGCCAGCGCTAACAGCCAGGAAAGACCGCGGGCATGCACAGCCCAGGACGTCCTTCTCCCCCCGACTCCAAATCTGGTACGGCGCATCAACCTCACACCTGTATCCCAGTAGGATGCTCTGAGAGCACCAGCGCTCCGCGCTCGAGCAGCTCAACCACAAATTGCAGTACATCGGCCTGGGCCTGTTCCAGGCCCACCTGATATTCGGCGCACAAGGCTGCGGCGATATCGGCGATAGTGCGTGAGCCATCCGCCAGGCTCCAGATGCGCGCCCCTACCTCGTTGAGCACCTTGATCTTGGACTCCTTCGCCAGCACCACCACGGCTTCATTCTGCACCTGCCGCCCGACCACGCCGGGGGCTGGAGAGGGGTATGCGCTCAATGTTGGTTGGATTTCTGGCATAAAATATTCACCACAGAGTACGCGGAATCCGCAGAGATTGATTATTTATTGTGACATTGTACACGGATTTATGGGATAGACGCGGATGGTTTAATATGCGATTAATGCACCGATTTTGTATTCTATTCCCTCACGATCGCCGGCAGGTAGAGGCGGTGAACCAGGGAAGTGGTCACCTGCAGGCTGCGCACCTGGCTGGTATCGCCCTGCGATGCAACCCATATCACAGCTGTGTCGCTGGCAGCATCCGGCGTATCCTCCGGGATGGTCACAGTTATCGTGATTGGCCCTGAAGCTCCAGCCGGTAGGGTCAAGTTCTCCGGCAGAGCGATCGACCAATCGCCATCCGCGACTTCAAAATGGAAAGTGTCGGTGATTGCACCGGTGTTGGTCAGGGTGAAGGCGTATTCGATCGCCGCGCCCGGCGGGCCGGAATCGGCCTGGTTGGTGGGCAAGACACCCAGGCTGTACGGGCTGGCGATGCGCAGCGCCGGGTCGCCGAAGATGGTATAGGTATGCAGCAGGTCGAAGTTGCTTCCCGTGGCGTACAGGCGCAGCTTGGCAGAGGCAGCTGCTTGGGCGAGATTCCAGGAGCCGTCGTGTATCAGGGCATCGTAAAAACCGCGCTGCAGCGAATCGTGCCCAGTCGCGACGCCCAGCCCGGTCGGCGAGAAGGAGGCCAGCATGCCTTTTCCGGGGGCGCGCAGGAGGTCCTCCATCAGGCCTTCTAGCGGGCCGATGCTGGCAAAACCCGGGTGCAGCCAGTAGCCATCCAGGCAGGTCAGGGATAAAATCACCGGCAGCCTGTTACCGTTTACCAACCCGTCGATATCATCATTGACAAACACAAACTCATGCGTCCAGCGGTCGATCGCTCCGTGACCGACGAAATTAACCAATAAGGCACCCGTTGTGTTCAATGTGGTTGTGATTGCGTGGTTGACCGGGGGACAGACTTTACTGGGATCGCAATATTGATCATCGGGTGGATCTTCAAAGTAGTCGCGTACGTAGATTCGCCCAGCTTGAAAACCAGTCCGAACATAATCGGTAATAATGCGGTTCGATATCATCTCGAACGCGCCGGCTTCATCGGCGTTATCTGACACGAATAAAAGGCGGCGCTGCCACTCCTCTCGAGGAGCACTTTCGTAGGCGATAATCTTGTCGATCACGGCGTCTAGCTCAGCAGGAGAATTGACCGGCATGCGGCTGATCGACACGTCGGCTAAGGGGTCATCTCCGACCACCGCCGCCAGCAGGTTGGCGCTATCTACTTCGCCCTGAACAAGATCGACCCAGGAAAGGTTTGGCGGAAGGTAAACCGGCGGTTGGTTGTAATAGGTCGAGCCGACCATGTTCCAGGTGCCGTCGCCTGCCAGCACGACATAGCTCGGCGGGGAATCCCACTGCTCGAAGGTGTAGCGGACGAAATTCTTGATCGCTATCGGATGGAAGATGCCGAAGTTGAACTGGTTGTAAAGATCGGTTATATCCACCACCAGGCTGGAAAGACCTTGCGAGGCGCGGTAGTCCGCCAGGCGTTGGGCGCTGGCGATGAAATCAGCGTGGGTGATGATCACGTAGTCGGCAGGCTGTGATAGGTCGGCGGGCGTGTAAAGCTGCAGGCTGCCTGCCGGCAGGTCGGTGAACTCCCCGGCATAGACTTTAGACCCTGTGCCTAAGTTGAGCTGGAAGTCCAGCGTGCCGCCGTTCCAGAATGCCCCGGTCACCCAGGTGGGTGTGAGTGGGTAAGTGATATCCAGCACGTTATAGACCGGGTGGGTGAAACCACCCACCTGGTAGCGCCAGGTGCCAGATTGGGACGGGTTGAATGCAATCTCATCCTCGTCAGCTCGAAACTGGCGCTGGTATTCGATCTCAAAGCTATCGAAATACATCAGCTCCGAGCCGACAGCCGGCATGGCGTAAAGCACAACCTCCAGTGTGTTTGTACCTTCCAGGAGGCGGGACTGGGGAAAATTGGCCTCGAAGCTGTAGCGGCTCTTGCCCTCCCAGTAGCGGTCATCGACCGGCTGAGTGTGGGTGGGATCGTTGATAGACAGGACGGAGTGGTGATCCGGGCCTGCGTTATCGTTGAAAGCCCGGGCGATGATCTCGCCGCGCAGGGTGGCTGAATATGTACCGCTGGCAGGAGCGGTCAGCGTGGTGGTATAGCTGCGGGTAAGGGAGGGGGTGCTGAAGCGCAGCTCGTCCCAATACCAGGTATCTTCACCGGTGAAATGGGTAAGCTGTAGATATTGGGAGCGTTCGGCGTGCACCACAGCGGGGTAGGACTGCGCCACCGGGGTGCCAGCCTGTGGATTCCCGGGGATAGTGTCCATCTGCAAGCCAGGCGTGCTTTCCAGGCTCAGCCAGTAGATATTATCGGACGTGTACTTCTCCAGCATGGCAGCGTTGAACTGCGGGGTCCAATGGATCGGAGTGCCATCGATATCCTGGGCATTGAACGTGATCCACTGGTTGTCCTCGTCCTGATAGAGCTCCGCCAGGCGGTCGCCGTAGAACTTCTGCCCGTAGAAGGCTATATACTCGCCAGGGCTGAAATTATGCAAGTCGCCGTCGCTGTCCCGCAAGTAGTAAGCCACCTCCTGACCCTGGCTTTCCAGGTGGAATAAGGTGGGGTCCAGGTTAGCGACATCCAGACCGGCCTCCCCCAGAGTCTCATGGGTCAGGCGGTAGAGGCCGTCGCGCCGGATGGGTATGCGGTAGGCAGGACCATCCAGCCGGGTTTGCATGGGGACATTCTGCTGAGATGGGAGCGCCCGCCACTGGCGCGCCGAGTCGTAGTTGAGCAGTCCAGCGCGCAATACCGCTTCGAAGGGATTCGGATTGATTATGG
>CAZGIX010000139.1:0-3282 GCA_964525785.1 uncultured Anaerolineaceae bacterium | reverse complement strand
GTTTTATAATGAATAGCGAGCTTCGTTTGTGTCGAAGCTCGCCAGGTATCCGATCTCGTGCAAGTTTTTTAGGTTCAGGTGAGTGACGACACCAGGCTGCGGTGAATGTCGTCGGTCAGCGCTTCCCGACACTTACGGGCTGGCTGGATCCAATGGGTCAATCGGTCCGAGCGGAATAGGCGACCCGGCGCGCGTCTCCAGATCGATCTCATGGACGATCTCTGGTTTTTTATAGGGTTTACGGTCTGTCTCTTCCGACACATCGGCCTCCTTGATTGTCCCCATTATCATAATATGTGCAATAAACCTCAAATTGATTTAATGATTTTATCTTAAGTTCGGGGAGAATGCAAGCGGAAACTAACGGGCGGTAGGGAGCCTAACCAAAATGCAAAAGCGCCCTCACAGCCTCGTAGTCTGAAAAACCCGATTTGGAGCTAGCAGAGCAGGATAGCCCCGACCGGCGCAGCCGGTATCAGCAGGCTGCTGGCTGTCGCCCTGGGAAATTCTGTCTCCAGGTGCGTACCGTACTGGCTGCCAGAAGCCCAACCAGCAGGCTGGAAACAAGGATGGCTGCCTGTCCTGGCAGAGCAGCGTTTGTGTGGCTAATAACTGGCTGGCTGGATACCAGGACATGCCCCTGATCTACCGCCTCGATGCGATAAATATACGCACGCCCAGGCACAAAAAGCATATCCAGGTAGCGGTACTGGCTCACACCTGGCTGGCCAGGCAGTTCTTTAACCAGCGCAAATTCACCGCCGCCTGCCGGGGCGCGGTAAATGCGGAAGGTCACAGGCACTGATTCACGCACAGACCACTCAAGGGCAACACCTGGTCGTATGGCGAGCCAGAGAACCACCAGGGATAGTGCCGCCAGCAAAATACCGGCAGCCGCTCCTGCCAGCGCATGGCGCACCGGTGGTCTACCTGCCTGGATGGTCTGATTGATACCCCGCCAGGCGTGTTGGGAGAGCGCCGGGCGCGGCTGGCTGGCAAGGGCTGAGCGTACCTGGCGCCACACCTCCAGTTCTAACCCGGCCTGAGGATCGCTGTCCAACCAGCTCTCCAATATCAACCGCTTGTCTGCATCCAGACTGCCGTTCAAATACAGCGGCAGCCAGGAAGACAGCTCCTGCCTGGAATATGCCTCAGATTTCATTTACACAACCATCCGCGCCCACCTCATCGGTGCAGCCCATAATGCCATCATTCTGGAAGCCGGTCGATTTGCCCGCCAGCTAGCAGCAGCGACTGGAGATGCTGGCGAGCATAACTCATACGGCTCTTGACTGTGCCCACCGGACAGCCGAGGATCTCAGCAATCTCAGCGTAGGCGCAGTCGAAAAAGAGGGCTAATTCGATCACCGCCCGGTGTTGGGGCGACAAATCCATCAATGCCCGCTGAACAGCCCGAATCTGCAGGTTCTGCAAGGCGGTTGTTTCTACTCCCTGCTCGACCAGCCCTGCCACCACGCTGTCGATGGGCAGGTCCCGGCGCCTGCGCAGCCAGGATACTGCCCGCTTATACGCAATATTAAACAGCCAGGTCTTTACCGATGCAGCCGACCGGAAACTGCCTGACCCTTTCCAGACCGCAATGAAGACCTCCTGGAGCACGTCTTCCGCTACAGCAGGGTCTCCGACCAGGCTACACAAGAAATTAAAGAGCATAGCACTGTAGCGCCGGTAAAGCTCCTCCAAGGCATCGCCGTTCCCTTGAGCAACCTGGCGAACCAGGTAAGCATCACCAGCTGGCGCTCCGTCTTCTTCTATATAGTCGTGTAGAGAGCCTGTCGGGTTCAAATTCGTCTCAAAATTCCGCGTCGATGACCTTCCAGAAGGTATCGTCGGGTAGGAAATGCAGCCGGTAAGCAGGAACCGCTCCCAAAATTGCCTGACAGCGCTGTAGCAGCCCGGCAGAACGATCTGGATCGGCGGAGACGACCGGCAGGCAGGCGAACAGCTCTGCAACTGCCAGCGGCTCGTGCAGGCGTTCCAGGTATACCTGGCTGTCCTGCACCAGGCGCAGCAAACCAGCCAGTGGAGCGGACCCGACAACCTTATGCTGAATGCCCGGATTCCAGAAGGGGGTGGCGTGAGCAACCCACTTTCCACCCTGCGGCAGCAGGAGCAGAAGATCATCATTCAGCACAGCATTCTGGTCCGAGAAACGGGCAATGGTGCTCTTGCCACTGCCCGAATAGCCGAAGAAAGCCAGAGCTAGCCCCCGTCGAACAATCCCAGAGGCGTGCAGGAGTAGGCCGTCCTGTTCGTAAGCCAGCAGGGCATAAACCAGGCGCAGGAAATACTCAAGCTGCACCAGCGGCTGCGCACAGCGCAGGTACAGCTCGGCGCGCCGTTGACCCGCATCGATCCGCAAGCGGCAGTCGGGAACATTGCACACCAGGGAACTCTCCTGGAAATCAAGCGGCATATCCTGCAGATTGACCCGACTCGTGATAGTCTCGATCTCGACAGATGCTCTGAGATGGATTACCCCGGCAGGGATGAAATCGGCGTAACGGCGCTCGAAAAGTGCCTGCAAGCGGTGATCATTGAACTCAAGCGCCAGGCCCAGCCCGCCAATTTGCAGGCTGGTACTGTCAGCAGGAGGGGTATTTTCCGGAGACATTGTCCATTCAGGTGAGCGAGCCTGGATTCAATTGCTTTTTCGCGTGGCGTCGTACGTTGAGCATCCAGACCGCCAGCAGACCTAACATGCTACACCCCAGGAGGGGCACAATCCAGGATGGCAAACCCGCCCGGGCCTGCACCGAGATTGGCCCGAAGCGGCTGAGGCTCCCACGCGCATCGATCTCTTCAAGCTCGTAGTAATAAGTCCTTCCTGGCAACACGCCCTGGTCCTGGTAGCTGTAGGCGCTCCCAGTGAGCGGATTCGATGAAGCCGGGATGACACTGGGGTTGATCTTCACGAATGGGCCATCTGGATTATCGCTGCGGTACAGGTTGAAACCGGCAGTATCCATCTCGGTCGCAGTGCTCCACTCGACCAGGACAGACGCCTGGCGAGAGCTGGTCCATACCAGATAGCCGAGAGATGCCATAATCAGCAGAACTAAGAATAAGGTAATTGTCGCCAGCCGGCTCATGTGCCTGTCCAGGGGTATACGGTTACCTGCTCACGGCTGTGATCATTCACCCTCCCACACACCCGTAAGATTTTTATTATACCAGCGGCGGAGATGACCGGACCTGGGCTGATAGAGGCTCATTGGGAGTTACCGTGATTCGGCCACATATGGTGGTCAGCGTGCAAAC
>CAZGIX010000138.1:0-12751 GCA_964525785.1 uncultured Anaerolineaceae bacterium | reverse complement strand
TCGCGCTATTTGAGTTTTCGCTGGGCGTCTGGCTCACCGTCAAGGGATTCAACCCATCTGCAGTCACTTCCCTGTATGCAAAAACAGCGACCAGCGAGCTCGTGAGCGCAGCATGAATATCGCGTATGGAAGAAAGGATATTCAACCCGCACTGCCTTCCAATTCTCACATTTTTATTCAGGAGATTATGAGATGAAAGCAATTGTAGCAACCCAATACGGTGGACCTGAAGTACTCCAATTTAAGGATGTTGAAAAACCGACACCTAAGGACAATGAGCTGTTGATTAAAGTGCATGCCACGACCATCACTGCCGGGGACATCAGAATGCGAAGCTTTAACGTCCCTCCCGCATTCTGGATCCCCGCTCGGATCACGCTGGGTATCACGAAACCCAAACAGCCAATCTACGGAATGGAACTCGCCGGGGAAGTTGAAGCCGTCGGCAAAGATGTAACCCGGTTCAAGGCAGGCGACCAGGTGTTTGCCTCGACCCTGGCGCAGAATTTTGGCGCCCACGCTGAGTATAAATGCATGCCCGAAGACGGGCTGGTGTTGACAAAACCGGCCAATATGACTTATGAGGAGGCTGCCGCCGTTCCGATTGGAGGACCCACAGCCCTGCGCCTGCTCCGGAAAGGAAATATCCAACGCGGACAAAAAGTCCTGATCTACGGCGCTTCTGGAAGTGTGGGCACGTATGCAGTCCAGCTTGCCCGGTATTTTGGGGCAGAAGTGACGGGAGTCTGCAGTACGGCCAATCTCGAAATGGTAAAGTCTCTGGGGGCCGATCGGGTCATTGATTATACAAAAGGAGATTTTTCAACAAGCGGATTGCTTTATGACGTCATTTTTGATACGGTTGGAAAATGCCCGAAATCAATGTACTCGAAAGCCCTCACGCCGAACGGGACCTACGTAACGATTGCAAAGCTCAACACGAAACAAAGTATGGAAGAATTAACCTTCGTCAAAGAGCTGATTGAGGCGGGTGAAATCAAAGCGGTGATCGACCGGCGCTACACGCTGGAACAGGTGGCTGAGGCGCACCGCTATGTGGAGGCCGGGCACAAACGGGGCAATGTGGTCATCACTGTGGTATAGAACAATGTCCGACAAATACAACCCAAAACATGATGCCGACCAACCACTGGTCTATCAAATCAGGATCAAGGGCCATCTGGATCCCCAATGGGCGGAATGGTTTGGGGGACTGACGATCACGCTGGAAGAGGATGGCAATACGCTCCTGACCGGCACGGTAGTTGATCAGGCTGCGCTGCATGGCATGCTGAAGAAAGTGCGCGACCTGGGAGTGCCCTTACTCTCGGTCAATTCCGTCGGAGACGGCCCTCAAGCTACGCCAGAGGATAAACCTTGAAAATATACAGGCATGGTGCTTGGGTTATAATCGGTGCCACCCTATCCCGACGATCTGATTATCAAGATGAAATATCGACCATTGATCTTACTGGTTTTATTCGCCTTACCTGGAATTGGATGCTTTCAGGCAGGACTCTGGCCCTCGCCAACTCCGCTACCCATGCCATATGAATTAACAACTACGCCGCTTCCTGACGGCAGTGTAATCGGCGGATTGGATGCCGTATTTATGTCGCTGGTTTCCGTCGAAGGGAGCAAAGACAGTCGCTGTTATAAACTGTACCGATTTTACCAGGACGGGTTAGCGCTATACGCCGACTTCACCTGTTTTGAAGGTGATCTCAGCACAGACACCTGGTCTGACGTCGATCGCTGGTTCAACCGCAACGATCAGACGATCGCACGGGGGGATTACTCCCTTTCCGGATCAAAGATTTTCGTCCGCATCGTGTCTTATCAGTCGATTTATGAGACGATTGACCTGAGAATTTTCCAGGGAGAAATTTGCGGAACAGAGGTGGTGCTTCAGGAACCAGACGCCACCGGTTATACAGGTATCCCCTCCGACCTGACTCAACCGGTCTTGGAGTTTGCTCAACTGGAGCTGCCAGTGCAAAGTCAGGAATCTTTTGGACTACACAGCCAGCCGCCAACACCTGAGAAATCCGACAAAATAGATTGCCATGTTGCAGGATTTAAGATCTTGAAACGTCCAACCATTGTAATTGCCGGCGGCCGGGCCGAATACCAGATCCAGACCGACCCGGGAGAAATCTGTTCGCTGCGTTATATAGCTCCGGGTGGCGATTCAGGCCTGGCGCCTGGCTCCGGCACCATCCTGACAAACAGCCAGGGGGTGTGCAATTGGGTTTGGGAATTGGGCGATCTGCCAGGCGAAGCGGTTGTGACTGTAGGTATTGATGAAATCTTGCAGAACTTTTCGCTGGAGATTCGCTAGCCACGGGGGTTTTGAAAGAATTAAGGAAGGTCAGCCAATCAGCGATCCTCGCCCGTCCGAGACGGACTTTGCAGAACTGTAGAGCCGTTTCGGGGTTAAAAAGCACCATATAAACCAATAACTACTTGAATTGAACCTTAAATGTGCTATAGTATTTAAAACCGATGCAGCCTGTATAACGCCAGGTCTGCACAAATCCAGCAAAACTCATGGAGGGGTCAGTGAAAAAATTACGGACGATCTTATTTGCTGTGCTCATCGCATCGATGATATTTACCTGGGGGCTGCCAACAACCCAGGTAAATGCTGCCGACCAACCGGACATCACGCTCAGCCAGCCGCATGCTCCGCTGGCAGCTACTGCCAGGTTGGTATTCAACAATAAAACCGGGGCGAAACTCGACAGATTGGTCCTGACCCCGGTGGTAGGGACGAAGACCTATACCTTTTACAATGTCGCCCCGGGAACAACCGAGTTCAGCGTTGAAAAGGGCAAGTACAAGATGGAGTATTCAGCGTGCGGGAAGACCAAGGTCAAAAAGGTCAACATAACCGGAACGCTAAAATTAAACACCGCCTCTTGCCCGAGCACAACGATCAATATCAACAACCAGACCGGGGGAACAATCTACCTGACATTAACCGGACCGACCACCTACCGCTTCACGCTGGCGGCAGGGAAAAACAAGATCACGGTCTGGAAGGGTACCTACAATTACACCTGTTCGGGGCAGTGTGGGAGAAAAAGCGGTGAGATCAAGTTCAAGGGCCGGATGACCTGGAACTGGTGGTGCTATTGAAATCAGGGGAGTGAGGTGCCTGTCCTTCAACGCGCATGAAAGTTTGACCTGTACACAGGTTGCTACATCTTCCCTGATCCGGTAGTGGCGTGCAGTATCGTCGGTCCATCAATCTGAAGAGAATCTCCTAGTCCGGATTGTCTTTGACTCACACGATACGCCTGGTACCCACATCGCAGCCTGTTTCTTGGATTATCGTTCTAACCAGCATCTTGCGCTCTTCGCGGGTTGCCCATTTCTCTGAATAATTTGCGGTCGAACAAGAAAAGAACAGCATCCCGGTATCGCACAAATCCTATCGAATTTAGTAGTATTAATCTGAATGAATTAGTATCCCAGTCCCATGACAATGGGACTGGTTTTCGTTTAAAGTAAGCTCTATGAACCCTAAAGAATCGATCATCACAAAGCAAAACGATCCAGCTTCCCCCGAATCCAGGGCAAACGTTGCCTGGCATTCAGACTTAATCAGCGCCTACCGGGTCGCTGAGTTCGTTACGCTTGCCCATGATGGTTCCCCGGTTTGCTGGCCGCTTGCGCCTGAATTGGAAGGTGGACGACTTATCTTCAGCACCGGATATATGTATCCGACCAAGGCACGGAATGCCAGCGCCATCCTCGCGCTCGCTGTACTTCCTTTAGGCGGGCTTTTCTGGTGGGGATTTGCACTGCCAATTCCACCGGTGTTCGCCTTCGTTTGGACTCTACTAATCCTCGCTAGCTGGCAGGTCCTCAGGTAGGTTTTTGATTTTAGTAACGAAGGGCTGGCCGGGCGGCCCATCTCGAGACCGATAACGGATACAACCGTAAAGGGAAGGATAAATACAGATGTCTGAGATTGCTTTTCGTTGGAGTGGAATCTTATTGGTAGCAGGCGCAGCCCTTCTCGGGATTGCAATTGTCCTAGTTTCCTTAAAACCAGTGATGGACGAGGTTTTCTCTCCAGGCGTTGCCCGCCTGTTCCTGCTTTCATCGATATTTTTACTTTTGTCCCTACCAGCCATGTATGCCAGGCAGGCAAATGCGGCTGGCTGGCTGGGCCTGACGGGTCATGCGCTGCTTCAAACCGGGATTCTCCTGCTGGTGCTCCTGGCTGCAACCCCAATCCTATTTCCTTCACTCAAGACAGCCTCCGGTGAAAATCTGGTGGTTTTTTTGCTAGGGATTGCACTCACTCTTGGTTTACTTCTGACCGGGATCGCAACCATTCGAGCGGGAGTCTTTCCCCGCTGGGCTGGCATCCTGCTACTCGCAGCCATGGCCGGCTTCTTTTTCGATTTCTTCGTCGCAGAGTTTTTACCTCCTTTGGCAGGACAGCTTGGCAGCGCTATCTTTGGGGCTCTCCTCGCCTTATCTTTAGCGTGGATTGGTATTTCACTCTGGATCGGCAATGTGGGTCCGATCGTGGTTTCCATTTCTGCAGGGCAGTAATTCGGCCTGGATGGCCACCTGGATTCTCCCTGTGGTGATGGCGTTGACCACATACCTGGTCCCCGATATCGCGCCCTATTATTATGGAGCGGCTGCCGTGTGTGCTCGGGCTGCTCATGACGATGCAGGAGTTCTTTACGAATAGATAAGAAACATGAACCCACTATCAGCTATCAACAAAGGACGGATATGGTTGCAAAGGATTTACTCTCCGAACAGGTTGTGACAGGCTGGTTGTTGATCTCCAGCGTGGTCATTTTTCTCATCGGAGCTACCCTCTATACGGGTAGAGCGATTTGGAAGTGGCCGACAGGCCAGACGCACCGCTATCTTGTCTGGGAAAGAGGCTTTGTCATAGCAGCTCTGGTTGTAGCTGTCCTGGGTCTGACCCTGCTGGAGGGAATGCTCGAGGCCGCCGGTGACAGAATACTGGCTCCTTCCGGGATGGCGCTCATGTTGATCGGGACTGGCGTCGTTACCTTTGGCGAAACCTTTTTCATCAGCCAGCAGGAGTGGGTCTACGCTCCCTTCGTGGCTTTTGTCGTCCTGGCTTTCCTGGCCCAGGCGATTTTTGGGGCTGCGATACTCCTCACGGGTCTTTTGCCAGCATGGATTGGGTGGGGGACGATCCTTTGGAACCTGAGCTGGTTGGTTGTGTCGCCCATCGCCAGACCGAAGGATATGTACTATCCCTGGCTCCACTATGTGGCGCCGCTCCTGATCGGGATTGGGCTACTGTTAGGAAGCTAGGCACTGACAACTCTCCTGGTTTCATTATTAATTCGAAGGAAGAAATCGGGTGATAAAGATGCATACTCCCTTAACAAAAGTCCTGTCCATCATTGTCTACATCGATGCATTCATGTGGCTCGTTGGCGTGATCCCAACATTGTACTATGCCTTCTCGCGAGGGCGCTTGCCAACATTAGGCGGAATCACCCTGCTTGGCGGGCCATTCGAGAAGCTGGGTCTTAATGTCCTGATCGTCGCGGGGATCGGGTACGTCATTGTCAGTGCACTGAAAATCCTGGCAGCGTATTGGATATGGGGCTCCAGGATGGACGGCGCGGTCTTCGAGGTGATCCTGCTGGGTCTGAGCGCCATATTCTGGTATGGTTTTGCCTTACCCCTAGGACCTGTCATTGGAGTCGTTCAGGTTATTTTGTTGGCGCTCACCTGGGGAACCCTGAGTTGAAACATGCTCATAAAGTGCGAGCACCAATTGAACCAAGTGATCTTGCGTAACTGGATGGAGGTGAACTCATGTTCAAGAAATTGGTTAAATGGATTGGGATTATCTTGGTCAGCCTCATTGGGCTGTTGACGCTGGGCATTATTGTTATCTATCTACTTGGGACCGCTAAGCTCAACAAGAAATACGAAATCCCTGTTGAAGCGATCACCGTGCCCACGGATGCGCAAGCAGTGAGTCGCGGCGAGCACCTGGCGACCATCTTCATGTGTACGCGTTGCCACACCGAGAACCTGGGCGGGGAGGTTTATTTCGATGTGCCGGGAATGGTCAGCATCCCGACTCCTAACCTCACGGCCGGATCGGGTGGCATCGGTGGGATTAATAGCAACGAGGACCTGGTGCGCGCCATCCGGAATGGAGTAGGGCGAGATGGCAATGCCCTGTTCATCATGCCGGCAAAGGCTTTCCATTATTTGAGCGACGCGGACCTGGAGGCGATCATTGCCTACGTCAGAAGCATGCCTCCAGTGGATAACCCGCTGCCCGAGAGGCGCGTTGAGCTGATGGGCCGCTTGATGATGGGCGCAGGCATGTTCCCACCCTTCGCAGCCGACCAGATCGACCATGCCAGCCCAACCCCGCCGGCACCCACCCCGGGCGTGACAGTAGAATACGGGCAGTACCTGGCGTATATTTGCACCGAGTGTCATGGCGCTAACTTGAATGGTGCGCCCTTTGGACCCCCCGGCCAGGAAGTACCCACTCCGAACCTGACGCCGGGAGGCGAGCTGGCTGCCTGGACTGAGGAGGGTTTCATCAACACCATGCGAACAGGTGCTACACCCTTTGGTCGCAATTTGAATGAAGAAATGCCATGGAAGAGTTTCAGCCAGATGACGGATGATGAGCTGAAGGCGGTATGGATGTATTTGCTCTCGCTGCCAGCCCTGGAGCAGGGTGGTATGAATTAGCGGATTACCCCACATCCCCCATGGGATCACCGGGGGAGGCTCCCAGGACAGGGATCGTTGGAGCCTGGCGCAGAGCGGGGCTCCAGTGGAGGCTGGTGGAGCCAGTGATGGATGGAAGACGAATTTTAGGAGGATGAGTAATGAGTCAAGATGTATCCATAAGAACCAACCCTCAAACGGTAAAAGCCACACCACCCGGTACGACCCAAGCTACTTCTGGGAAAACCATTTCCAGGTGGGTGGTGGGAGCCTGCCTGGGCCTTGCCTGGGGAGTAGCGCTGCGAGCCTGGATGGTGGTGTTGGCTTTGAAATTTGGAGAACAACCTAAATTTACCTGGCGAGGCACCTTTGGAGGGATCCTCTTACCCGCCGCTCTGGTGGGGGCCTGGCAGGGCGCCGCCATGCATGCCGCAGGGACCTCCAGCAGCAAGCGTTGGCAGTGGTCAATCCTATCACCCTTGCTGCTGGTACTCGGGGCAGCCATTGGGACGGAGAATTTCATATCCACACTCATTACGACGGGGATGGGCGGGGGAGCAATCGGCGTCGCGTTGATTGGGATGCTGGGCGGATATGCTCTTTCAGGACTTGGGGCTTTGTGGAAGCGTTGGGTGTCTGGGCTGCTCGCCTCGCTCCTCACACTTGCCGCTGGCATCAGTCTCTTTTTGGGGAAAGGCGCCAGCGAAGCGTTCGGCGCGCTCTATTTTATCCTGCTGATGGCCCTGCTCGCCATAGGCGTTAGCGCGCCAATCCGATACGAGTCCAGACCAAAAAATACAGAACAATGAGGGGATCTCGTCATGGTGCGATACCCATTCATTCTGGCGGGAATAATCGCCGGCGCAGTCTCAGCCTATTGCTTTGCGCTCATTCACCGGGCGCTCATCAGCGACATCGGGTTCTCGCTGCCAGCTCTGCTCGTGGCCGGGGCGATCTGCGGGATGTGCCTCAGCTGGACATATGGGGCTTTATTTCGCCAGCCGTATCCTTGTTCTCAATCTCGTCTTTGTCGTTGTTTTCCTGGGATTGAGATGGAACAACTTTTTCAGGCGTGTTCATCGCCACGGACCAGCGATCGAGAACCCTGAGCGGGCACAAACATTACCCCGCATTTGATAGTATATTCATCTATAATATCAGCTATGGAAAGAACATCATCCACCCTGCCAGTAGAATTCCCAGCCCGCAAAACAGCAGCCGGCAGCCTGGCCTGGGTTTTGGCCTGGGTCGTTATCGCCGGCGCAGTCGCCGCCCTGGGGATTGCAGTCCGACAGGCGGCCGTCAGCGGCGACTACCGGTTGATCGTCACCCACCAGACCATCACCCAATTCGTCACCGTCGGATTTGCTCTCGTTGGAGCTCTGGTGGCTTCCCGCCGCCCGGGCAATCCCATCGGTTGGATTTTCGTGGCAGTGAGCATCCTCTACGGTCTGATCGCCCTGGCGGCGGCTGTGATCATGGTCAGCCCGCCGGCCTCCCCTCTCTACGAGCTGGCCTACTGGCTCGGTTCCTGGCTCTGGATCCCAGCCACCCTGCTGCCGGCAACATTCGTGTCGTTGGTGTTTCCAGACGGCCATCCACCCTCCCCGCGCTGGCGGTTCGTGGCATGGTCTGCCGCGCTCGGAATAACACTGGCAACCGTGGGGGTGATGTTCTATCCTGACCCGCTTGCAAGCCTGGGGCAAGACCAGGCGAGCCCATTCGGCATCCCTGGCGCAGCGCCAGTCCTGGATCCTCTCCTGATGGTTGGCATGGTCTTCCTGGCAGTGGGGGTATTCGGCTCGCTGGCGGCTTTGCTGGTCCGCTTTCGCCGCTCGGAGGGCATCGAGCGGGAGCAGATCAAGTGGCTGGTGTACGCACTGGGGATGTACGTGGTCCTAAGCGTCCTGACCTCGCTCTTCGCTGGGCTCTGGGCGGGTTTCCGCTGGGGCATGGAGCTCAGTATCGTCGTGACGAACCTGGGCATCCTGGGTATCGCGGTGGCGGCGATGGTCGCCATCCTGCGTCACCGGTTATACGATATCGACCTGATCATCAACCGCACTCTGGTATATTCCGCCCTCACAGTAGGAGTTGCCACGTTATGCGGATTGGTGGTAGGTGTGCTGGGAGTCCTCTTCCAGACCCGCAGCAGTTTGGGTGTTTCTCTTTTGGCGACCGGTCTGGCAGCTATTCTGGTCCAACCAATGCGTGATGGATTGCAGCGCCTGGTCAACCGCCTGATGTACGGGGAGCGAGACGATCCTTACGCGGTCCTTTCGAAGCTGAGCCGTCAGCTCGAGACCTCCCTGGCGCCCGAGGCGACCTTGCCAGCGGTGGGAGAGACCGTTGCTCAGGCACTCAAACTGCCTTATGTCGCCATCGCATTGAAACAGGAGGGCGAATTAAAGATTGTAGCGAGCTATGGATTGGCTAGAGATGAGTTGCTTCAACTGCCTTTGATCGACCAGGGTGAGACCATCGGGCAGCTCAGTCTGTCAACGCGCTCACCCAACGAGCCTTTTACACCGGGCGAGCAGCGCTTGCTGCGAGATATCGCCCACCATATCGGCGTCACCGCCCACACAGTGCTCCTGACCCAGGATTTACGCAAGCTGGCGGAGGATTTACAACGTTCTCGTGAGGAGCTGGTTAAAAACCGGGAAGAAGAACGCCGTCGCCTGCGCAGAGACCTGCATGACGAACTCGGTCCACAACTGGCCAGCCTTAAGCTCAACCTTGACGTTGCCCGCAACCTGGTGTCGCGCGATCCCAGGGCAGCGGAAGCTTTATTGTTAGATTTACGCTCCCAGAGCCAGTCTGCCATCGCCGATATCCGCCAGCTGGTGTTCGATCTGCGCCCGCCGGCACTCGACGAGCTCGGGTTGGTCGGCGCCATCCAGGAATATACCCGGCAAATTGCAAGCCATGAGAATGGCCGCCAGGATGGCTTAAAAATCAGGGTGGACAGCCCAAAAGACCTGCCGTCCTTGCCGGCGGCGGTCGAGGTCGCCGCATACCGGATCACCCTGGAAGCCCTGGCAAACTTCGTCCGGCACAGCCAGGGGTCCAATAGCTATGTTTCCTTGGCTGTGAGCGACATGAATTTACAAGTGGAAGTCCGTGACGATGGTCAGGGCTTACCCAAGGACGTCCAACCAGGTGTTGGGTTGAACTCCATGCGCGAGCGCGCTGCAGAACTCGGCGGGACGTGTGTGATTGAGTCTTTGCCGGGAGGAGGCACACGCGTCCTGGCACGGTTACCGCTTGGATAATGGGAGAAATGGAACAAATTCACGTTCTCATTGCAGATGATCATACCCTGTTCCGAGCCGGGTTGCACGCGCTTTTAAATCTGTTCCCGGATATACAGGTTGTCGGTGAAGCAGCCACAGGGGAAGAGACGATCACCAAAGCGGAGGCTCTCCAGCCGGATATCATCTTAATGGATATCCAAATGCCAGGCGTGAATGGGATCGATGCCACTCGCCGTATTATCCATACCAGCCCGAACATCGGCATCATCGTCGTGACGATGTTTGAAGACGACAGCTCTGTCTTCTCAGCGATGCGCGCCGGTGGGCGTGGCTATATTTTGAAAGAGGCGAATGAGGAAGAAGTACTGCGGGCCATTCGTGCTGTAGCCGGGGGAGAGGCCATCTTTGGTCCAGCGATCGCCAGACGGCTGGTGCATTTCTTTTCCAAACCCCACCCGGAACCCGACCTGGTCTTCCCTGAATTGACTGAGCGGGAGCGGGAAATTCTGGATCTGATCGCTCGAGGGGAAACCAACGCGGAGATTGTCCAAGGGCTCGTGCTCAGCCCCCACACGGTCCGAAATCATATCTCAAATATCTTCTCGAAATTGCAGGTTGCCGATCGGGCAGAAGCCATTATCCGAGCAAGGGATGCCGGTTTGGGGCAATAATCTGAGTAAAGCTCTCAAAAAGATTATCCTGCAGGAAGTATTGCTCCGGGTTTGACCACTCGTGGGTAGGGGCTGAATATGCGGAATGACGAATTTGCTGGACTGAGATCGCCAGGCAGCTTTACTGGACCTGGAGAGTAAGCCAGGTGCTGGTTTTGTTCTGTTTACCCGCCGTGGGTAGGCAGCCCACCTTCTCCGCAGGTGAATCGCCCAGTTATTTCTGGGCGATTTTTCTGCGATTATGAGCTGAGCTGATTAATACTTGGGGATATCTCATAAACCTTATGTGTGTTAGAATAATAGTGGAATTTCAGATATTCCGAAAAGGAGAATTGTGGCAATGTCCATATCAATTACTCTTCAGATTCGCGGTAAAGGTGCGGTAACGCTCCCTATCGAACTGCGGCGAAAATATGGCTTAGACGAAGGAGATATCATCACCTTGATCGATTTCGGAGATGGATCATTTCTGCTTACGCCTAAGGTGACCAAAGTAGATCGTCTGGGAGATCGAGTCGCGCAAGCAATGGCGAAAGAAGGGGTCTCATTGGATGAGATCCTGAGCGCGTTGGACGAGGAGCGAGAGCGCTACTACCAGGAACGATATGCCTGAGATTAACCTATTCCTAGATAGCAGCGCTCTTATTGCTGGCATCGTAAGCACGAAAGGCGCGGCACGAGCTTTGTTACTCCTGGCTGAGAGTGGTCATATTACAGTCACGATCTCTGAACAGGTGCTGGCAGAAACTGAACGTACCATAGCTCGAAAGGTGCCGCTTGCCTTAGGCGATCTCCGCCAGGCAATACTCGCATCTCAGCCGCGGATCGTGCGCGATCCATCACCAGAAGATGTAAATGCGCATCCAAACCTGGTTTCCCACCCGGCTGATGTTCCAATCCTATTAGCAGCCATGCAGGCAAAGGTAGATTACCTGGTAACGCTAAACCGCAAGCATTTCATTGATGATTCTGGTGTATCCAAACGATCTGGCTTGAGAATTGGGACACCCGGAGATGTCCTGATTTGGGTCCGGGGACAGGTTTTCACTGAGGATCAATCCTGAGGTTTTCACTGTGGAGCCGGCATGCCCCTTCCCTACGCCATCCCGGTGAGATTGGCATTGCAGGCTGGCGCGGCCGTGCTGCGCGGGAAGCCGCGCCGCTTCCGCGAGGACGCCGTGCGGTGGATAGGGTATCTACAGCCGGAGCTGGAGCTACGCGGCGAGGAATATATCCCCCAGAGCGGCCCGTTCCTGCTAACGGTCAACCACTTCAGCCGCCCGGGGTTCAACGCCAGCTGGATCGCCCTGGCTGCCAGCGCCTGCATCCCGGTGGACATCCACTGGACCATCACTGCGGCGTGGACATTCCCGGGCAGGCCCCTGAGGCGTCCGCTGCGGGCATTGAGCCAGGCGGCGCTCTCCAGAATAGCAGCTGTGTACGGGTTCACTAGCATGCCGCCCATGCCGCCCGATCCCGGGGAGGTGGAGAAGCGAGCCCAGGCGGTCAGCCAGGTGCTGAGCTATGCCCGCCGGACGCCGCAGCCGGCCATCGGACTGGCCCCGGAGGGCAGGGACGCACCAGGCGGAGCACTCGGCGCACCCCCGCCTGGGCTGGGACGCTTCGTGGCCTTGCTGGCGCCCCTGTGCCGGCAGATCGTCCCGGCAGGCTTCTACGAAGAAGACGCCCACCTGTGCCTGCAGTTCGGCCAACCATACAGGCTGGATATCCCACGCGGGCTTGAGCGGGCGCAGCGCGATCATCAGGCCAGCCAGGCGGTGATGCTCGCCATCGCCCGCCAGCTGCCGGTCCACCTGCGAGGAGAGTATCAATGAAGACTGCCAGCCCCTTTGACCTGTTCAAACTGAACGCTTACTGGGTCGGCCTGGCTTTCATGTGGAACGGCCTGCACGTGATCTTGCTGCCGGCTGTGCTGCTGCACTACGCGCCGGAGGAGCTGAAGAACACCTACCTTGGACTGCTGACCTTTGCCGGGCTGGTGCTGGCGATGATCATCCAGCCCATCTCCGGGGCGCTGAGCGACCGGTGGGTCTCGTCCTGGGGACGCCGCCGACCGCTGGCCCTGATCGGGACGCTGTTCGACTT
>CAZGIX010000137.1:0-12788 GCA_964525785.1 uncultured Anaerolineaceae bacterium | reverse complement strand
ACCAACCTCCGTAAGGGTCTTTCACCCTCTAGTCAACGCCCATGCTGGGCGCACAGCAGAGCGACGCACCCGCAAGGTGCGTCGCTCTTGTTTAGTTGCCCGACATCTTAAAGAAAGTGGTCAGCTTCATCGCCAGGTTCAGGTCGCCCGCCAGCTTGAGCTTGCCCTGCATGAAGTACTGCATGCCGTTGACCTTGCCGAGCAGCACATCCCGGAAATCGGCTGCCTCGGCGGTCAGGGTCATCTTGGGATTTTCGGCATTGCCAGGGGCGACGGTGCACTTGCCGTCCTTGATATTGACGATCCAATCGCCGCCCTCCTCTCCGGTCAGATGGTATTGGATCACAGCCTCCACCCCCTCCGCCGCCTCCGGCTTGAAGGCGCGCTCGTGATTGCGCACCAGCTGTTCCACGCTGATTTCTGCCATGCTGTCCTCCTTCTCCTTAGTTGATGTTTTCGAAGATACCGGCTGCGCCCATTCCACCGCCGATACACATGCTCACCATGCCGAACTGCACATCACGGCGTTTCATCTCGAATATCAGCTGCGTAGTGAGCTTGGACCCCGTGCAGCCCAGCGGGTGCCCGAGAGCGATCGCCCCGCCGTTGACGTTGGTGACCTCTTCGTCCAGGCCCAGCTCGCGCATCACTGCCAGGCTCTGCGCCGCGAAGGCCTCGTTCAGCTCGATCAGGCCGATCTCCTTCAGATCCAGTCCGGCTAGCTTCAGCGCCTTGGGGATCGCCACCACCGGCCCAATGCCCATGATCTCCGGCGGGACGCCCCCAACCGCAAACGTCACAAAGCGCACCATCGGTTTCAGCCCCAGGCTGTCTGCGCGGGCACGCGACATGATGACCACCCCCGCTGCTCCGTCGGACATCTGCGAGGAGTTGCCGGCAGTAGCTGTGCCGCCTTCCTTAAACGCCGGCTTGAGCTTTGCCAGGGCTTCCAGGCTGGTATCCGCCCGTGGCCCTTCGTCGCGGGCAAATGTGAACCTCTGCCTGGACGGACCGCCATTGGCGGGCACGCCCACCACCTCCACCTGCAGCGGGACGATTTGTTCATCGAAGCGCCCCGATTCCACTGCCGCTGCGGCTAACCGGTTGCTGCGCAGCGCAAAGGCATCCTGGTCTTCCCGGCTGATGCCGTATTTGACCGCCACATTTTCCGCCGTCAGCCCCATGCTGGTGAACGCCTGGGGATAGTTCTCCGCCAGGGACGGCATGGGCGCAAACTTGACGCCTGTCATCGGCACCATGCTCATCGACTCGGTCCCGCCGGCGATGGCGATCTCCATCTGCCCCGCCATGATGGCAAAGGCCGCATGGGCGATGCTCTGCAGCCCCGAAGAGCAAAAGCGGTTGATCGTCTCTGCCGCCACCGAGTTGGGCAGTCCGGCGCTCAGTGCCACCATGCGCGCCATGTTCATTCCCTGCTCGCCCTCCGGAAAGGCGCAGCCCAGGATGACGTCATCGATCAGGGCTGGTTCCAATCCCTCCGCCCGGCGCAGCAGCTCATGGATCACCTCCGCCGCCATCACATCCGGGCGCACGCTCGCCAGGCTGCCGCGCTTGGCCTTCCCCACCGCCGTCCGCGCTGCCGCTACGATGACGGGAATTCGATCTCTATTTTCACTATTCATCACACAACCTCCTGGATTGGTACACGGATGCGCACTGATTGACACGGATACTGTTATGTTCTCCTGCCAATCATCTTGGGATGTTCAATCCGTGCCACCTTATTCTACATTGGCTATCGTCCATTGCATCGTTCCCTTGCGATCACTATCGAAGACTTTACGTATGAACTTTGCCTTTGGACCAAAATTTAACAGCAAACCGACTTCGATCGGGGTTGCTTTCAGGTAATTGAGCAGTTGGGCTTCGTGTTCTTCGGTAAGATACTGGCACGCTTTCAGTTCTACGATGATCAAATCGTTGACCAGCATGTCGGCATAATACTCGCCAACCAATTGGGTATCGTAGTAGACGCATATCGGTTTCTGATGCTCAACTTTCAGACCTCGCTTCCTGAGTTCGTGCGCCACAGCATTCTCATAAACTTTTTCTGAAAAGCCGTATCCCAACTGGTTGTAGACTTGAAAATAACCCGCGATGATCTTCTCAGTCAGGTCGCTGTGCTTCCCCTCGAACATTCAGAATCCTCCACTTGCTACGATCACCAGATTTTCATTATAGAAAATCCGTGTCCCTATCTCTCCCTACTTAAAATCCATGCCTTCGTTCTATCCGTGTCCAAATTTCTCTACTATTTACCTGTCTGAAGCATGTTCCAGCACTATTCTTGTTTCCAGGATCTTCAGATTTCTGTTCTTTTTGGAATCCGGGTCCATCCGTCATATCCGTGTCCTAGTTTCTTAACGGCTTTCCCGTCTGAAGCATGTTCCAGCTCTATTCTTGTTTTCAGGATCTTCAGATTTCCGTTCTTTCTGGAATCCGTGTCCATCCGTCACATCCGTGTCCTAGTTTCTTAACGGCTTTCCCGTCTGGAGCATGTGCCAGATGCGCTCCTGGGTCTTCTGCTGCCCGAGCAGCGACAGGATTGCCTCGCGTTCCAGGTCCAGGATATACTGCTCGCTCACCCAGGCCGGACTGCTGAGCTCGCCGCCGGTCATCACATACGCCAGCTTGTTAGCGATGAACGATTCGTACTCGGTGATATAGCCGCCTTCCTTCATCATATGGATGCCCACCCGCATGGCTGCCAGGGCATCGCGCCCGGCGGCGTAGATCTTCTCGGGTATGGGCGGGTGGTATCCACTGGCTGCCATGCTCAGCACCTCCCACTTGGCCTCTTCCAACAGGTGATCGCGTCCCAGCACCACCCGGTCGCACGGACTCAGGATGCCCATCTGGCGCGCCTCCTCGGCGCTGGTAGCCACCTTTGCCATGCCGATCTGCTCGAACAGGCGCTGCAGGTAAGGCAGCGGCTCGGCGTTCTTGGTCTGCATGGGTGGATTCAATACCCGCCGCACCATCTCCTTGGTGCCGCCCCAGGCCGGGATAACCCCAACACCCACCTCCACCAGCCCGGTGTACAGCTCGCAAGCCGCCACCACCCGGCTGGCGTGCATGATCATCTCCGCCCCGCCGCCGAGCGCCATTCCCGCTGGCGCCACGACCACCGGCTTGGGGAAGTAGCGCACACGCTTATACAGGTCCTGTCCGGCGCGCACGCCGGCGTCCATCTCGTCCCACAGTCCGCCTTGGGCGCGCATGACCACCACGAACAGGTTGGCGCCCGCGCTGAAGTTATCCGCTTCGGTGCTGACCACCAGCCCCTCATAGCCGCTCTCCACCGCCTCCAGGGACTCGCTCAGCATGGTCAGGATCTCTTCATCCAGGATGTTCATCTTGGTGTGCAGCTCCAGCCCCGCCACCCCGTCGCCCAGGTCGACCAGCGATGCGCCTGGATTGCGTTTGATCAGCTTGCCTTCCGATTTGAGCTCCTTGAAGGCGATCATGGCTGCTGGTCGCTGGATGCTCTGGTAGCCGCCCAAGGAGGGGTTGTATACCGCGGTCTTGCTACCGTTGGTGTACTGGTAGAAAGCCGGGTGCCCTGAAGCCAGCATCTCCTCCACCCACGCCGCCGGCGGAAAGCCGGCTTCCTTCATCTTGGGGATTGAATCAGCCACGCCGATCATATCCCAGGTCTCGAACGGACCTGCTTCGCGGCCGAACCCCCAGCGCATGGCATCGTCCATCGGCTTGGGCGTGTCAGCGATCTCCGGGATGCGCTCCGACGCATACGCCAGGCTCTGGAAGGTGAGCGCCCGCACCAGCTGCCCGGCGCGGTCTTCAGCCGCCAGCAGCATCTTCAAGCGCTTGCCCAGGTCCTGCTCGTCCTTCACCTTGCCGATCGACTCGAAGCGCACCTTGGTCGGCGGTACGTATTCCAGCGTTTGCAGGTTCAGCGCCCAGAAATCTTTCTTGCCCTCCGGGGTGCGCATTTCTTTATAGAAGCCTTGTTTAGACTTGTTCCCCAACGCGCCTCTCTCCACCATGCTGCGGATCAGCGCGTTGGCGCGTTCCGAGTTCAGGTAGCGCAGGGCGTGGGCATCGTGCGGGATGGCGGGCGTCAGGTTCTTGCCGACATGCTCCCACACATCGATCCCCACCAAGTCGATCAGGCGGAAGGTGGCGGTCTTCGGGTTGCCGATTGGCGGGCCCGTGATGGCATCCACCTCCTCGATGGTATAGCCTTGTTCTAGGATGTAGTCCAGGGCAAAGGCCCCGCTGCCGAACGCCAACCGGTTGCCGATGAAGTTGGGGGTATCCTTGGCGGGCACGATGCCCTTTCCCAGCCGGTACTCGCCAAAGCGGCTGATTGCCTCCACCACCTCCGGCAGCGTATCTTCTGTGGGGATGACCTCCAGCAGCTTCAGGTAGCGCGGCGGATTGAAGAAATGCGTGCCCAGGAAGTGCTGCCGCAGGCCGGCTGAAAAGCCCTCCGCAATAGAGCAGATCGGGATGCCCGACGTGTTGGTGCTGAGGATGGTGTGCGCCCCGCGCAGGGCATCGATGCGCTGCATGAGCTGGCGCTTGATCGCCAGGTTCTCCACGATCGCTTCGATCACCCAATCTACTTCTCCCACCACGCCCAGGTCGTCCTCCAAATTGCCGGTGGACACCAGGTCGGCGTGATGAGGTGTGAAAAAGCTGGCCGGGCGCGATTTCACCGCCCTTTCCAGTCCTTCTCGCACGATGCGGTCGCGCACCGCCTTATCCGCCAGGGATAAGCCCTTTTTTTCTTCTTCCGGGGTCAGCTTATTGGGTACGATATCCAGCAGGGTCACTGGGATACCGGCATTTGCCAGGTGAGCGGCAATGGCTGCCCCCATCGTCCCAGCCCCGATGACCGCTGCGCGGTGAATGTGGTATTTCATTTGACCTCCTTTGTGATCGAACGCTCTCTTACGAATGAACCGTTCAGGGGATGCGGGCTGTCAGGTTGTCGAACAGTACCCGCAGCCCGGCTTCGCCACGCGTGCCCGCCAGCAGACCGCTGTCGCCCGAATCGAATGTGTCATCCGTCACTTCGGCCAGCTTGATGCCGTTGGCATACAAGGTCAGGGTCTCTCCCATACAATCCGCCCGCAGGTGGTTCGGCGTTCCCTCCGGCTTGAGCACATCCACCGGGGCAGTGCCCTGCTGCAAAAAGCTCAGGCTATCGCCATCCTCGACGATGCCGATGCCGAAAAAGCCATCATCGGATATCACCAGGGTGTAGTAGTTATCGCCATCCAGATGCCGGCAGACCAATCCGTAGTACCCGTTTTCGGGACCAGCCGTGCGAGCGGCATCCACCTCCAGGCGCACGTCATCAAGCTCCTGGCGGCGGATGCTCCAGATGGGTGCGTTGGTGATATCCACGAAGATGGAATAACCCCCGTTGGCATAACCGATTTCCCATCCATCGTCTTCCAGCTCCGCCCAGCCGCTGCCATCATTGAAATCCTCCTCAAATGCCGGCACGCCTGCGGCCTCCGTCGCCGTCGGAAGCAGGGTCGGCGTCAGGCTGGGCTCAGGCGTGCTAGTAGGCACAGGGGAGTTGGTTGGTGATGGCGGCGGTAGGGTAGGCACGAGCGTAGGTACCTCGGTTGGCGGCAGTGGCGGGGTGGGTGTGGCAGGCGGGGCCTCCAGAGTCATACCGGCGATGATCGTCTGGGCTGCCTGGGTGTACGCCCAATCGGGCACGGGGGTCGGGCTGCTCAGACCGCTGAAGGCCGTACATCCTCCCAGCCAGGCTCCCAATACACACAAGATCAAGATCGGGGGTAAATGGCTTTTCAACGTATCATTCCTCCTTTTCCTCGTCCGGCTGCGGGGCGATCAGCACCTTATCCACCCGCATGCCGTCCATATCGATCACCTCGATGCGCAAGCCTGACCATTCGAAGTGATCGCTTGGATCGGGGATGCGTCCCAGGTAGCTCATGATAAAGCCGCCCACCGTCTGGTAGTAGCCGCGTTCTTCGTCTGGCAGATCAGCCAGGTGGAAGATTTCTTTAAACTCATCCACCGGCAGCATGCCATCCACCAGCCACGAGCCGTCTTCGCGCTGGATCACCTCCAGCTCTTTGGTGTCACTGGTCTCAGGGATCTCACCCACGATCGATTCGAGGATATCAAACAGGGTTGTCAGGCCCTGAAATCCACCGAACTCATCGATCACCAACGCCATCTGCACTTTGGATGTGCGCAGCAGCTCAAGGACTCGCAGCGCTGGGGTGCTTTCAGGGACGAACAATGGCTGGCGCAGTCCGTGGTGCAGGTCGATCGGCTTGCCCGCCAGGCTCTCTGCAAGCAGGTCTTTGGCCTGCACGATCCCGATCACATCATCCAGGCTGCCCTGTCCCACCGGAAAGCGCGAATAGGCAGAGCCCAGTATCTTCCGCTTGGTCACCTCGACCTCATCATCCAGGTCCAACCACACCACCTCGGTGCGCGGGGTCATCAGCGTGCCGATCCGGCGGTCACCCAGGCGGAATACAGCTTCCACCATATCCTGCTCGGCCTCATGGAACACACCCGCCAGTGTGCCCTGCCCGATCATGACCTTGATCTCATCCTCCGTGACCGGCGGTTCGCCTGAAGGTGTGGCTCCTAACAGACGCAGCACCAGGTCAGTCGATATGCTCATCAGCCGTACGATGGGTGCAAATGCGCGCGCTAAGGCCCTCATCGGGCGGGCTACGCGGGCGGCTATGTTTTCGGGGCTGTTCAGCGCCAGGCGTTTGGGAGCCAGCTCTCCAAAAATGAGCGAGAAATAGGTGATCAAAATCACCACGACCGTCACCCCGATGGCATCGCTGTATGGCGCCAGCCTCGGAAATCCAGACAACCAGGCGGATATCTCCTCGGCAATGGTGGCGCCGCCGAAAGCGCCCGCCAGCACGCCGATTAACGTGATCCCGATCTGCACGGTCGACAGGAAATCGGATGGCTTCCTGGCAAGCTCCAGGGCTGCCCTGGCTTTCTCATCCCCATTCTCGGCGCGCTGCTGCAGGCGCGCCTTGCGCGCCGTAACGACGGCTATCTCGGCCATCGATAACGAGCCGTTCACAAGGATCAACGCCAGAATAATGATGATCTCTATCCCAATACCGCTCATCTTCTGCCCGATTTCACTACTTACCTTACTTCAATACGCGATCGAAAAATTGGACGGTCCGTAAGGCAAACAGGTCATCGCCCTCACCGCGGAATGTATGCGGCTGTCCCTCGTAGACGTAGCACTCCACCGGTTTGCCCATTGATTCCAACCGCTGACAAAGATCCACGGACCATTCCGGCGGTACATCCGGGTCATTCGCTCCGTGGTGGATGCTCACCGCCGCCTGGATGCGGTCCAGGTAATAAAGCGGTGATATGCGCTCGAACGCTTCCGCTGGATAGGTCAGCTCATCCAGCCCGCGCGTCCCATTGGAGAAATAAGTGAAGATGCGCTCGAAGTTCTTCCGATCATCTGCGCTCATCGAGCCGTACAGCACCGCCGCTTTGACATCCGGGCTGACGGTGATCACCCGCGTGGAGATCCCGCCTCCCATGCTGTGACCCCATAAGCCGATCGCCTGCGGGTCAGCCAGAGCCAACACTCCCGGGGTACCCGCCTGCGACTTCACCAGCGCAATCAGGTTGAGCACATCCACCGCCATGCCCACGCGGAACAGGTTGTCGCCCTCATCCGAAGGTGGATAGCCGCGCAGGTTGGGATGGATCACCAGGTATCCCGCCCGCGCCATGGTATCCGCATAACGGGTCGTATAGTCCAGGGTCTGGTAGATCGCTGGCTCGATGTAGCCGTGCAGGGCGATCACCACCGGGTACGGGGGTCGCCCTCTGGTCGGCACGTTCATGAACCCATAGATCTTCAACCCATCACTGGGATACGACACCAGGGCGCGGGTGAAATAGGAATTGACTGCCAGGTTCTCCTCTACCACCAGCTCGCCCCCGCCGTAGCTGCGGGTGATCAGGTCATCGATAGTCAGCCCTGCAATCGGGTCGGGCGTGCTCGTCGGTGTTGGTGTGCCAGTCAGCGTGGGGCTGGGGAGCGGGGTGCCGGTGGGCGTCGGCGTGTCCGGGATGATGATCACTTCCGGTGGCGGCAGGGTCTCCGTCGCTGGCGGCGGGTCCGCCGCGAGCGTCTCGGTCGCCTCCACAGCAATCGGCTGCCCGTTGGTCCTCACCCAGCCGCAAGCCGTCCCAAAGATTACCACCAGGGCCAGCAATATTTTAAGGTGCATTTTTCCATTCATAAAGTTGCCAGTTGTATACCAATAATCCCACCGCGGTCCGCCGTCCGCTGTGCCTCGTCCACCGTCCGCGGTCCGCGGTCATCCGTCCTCCGTCCCTCACCTCAGCTCGCGCCCGGTATACCCCAGCACGTTGCGGGCCACGATCAGGCGGTTGATTTGCCCGGTGCCCTCGTAGATGTCGGTGATCTTGGCGTCTCGGAACCACTTCTCCAGCAGGTGGTCGCGGCTGTAGCCGATGGGTCCCATGATCTCCACCGCCTTCTGGGTGATCTTGGTGACCACATCGCCGGCGCGCACCTTGCACATTGAAGCTTCCATCGAGTTCGGTATCTTTTGGTCCGCCATCCAGACTGCCTTGACCACCAGCAGCCACGCCGAGCGCAGCATCACCTCCATATCGATCACCTCGCGCTCGATATTGGTCAGCTTCTGCCGCGGCAGCCCGTAGCGAATGGCGACGCCTTGCTGCTCGAGCAGCTCCTTCAGCAGCTCCAATGTCGCCCTGGCGACGCCGATGCCGGTGGCGGCTACCAGCGGGCGGGTGGCGTCGAATGTCGCCATGGCACCCTTGAAGCCCTTGGTGGATGTCGCCACGCTGACCACCTCCGGGCTGCCCAGGATGTTCTCGAAAGGTACCCGGCAGTCTTGCAGCACGATCGAAGCCGTGTCGCTGGCGCGGATGCCCATCTTGTGCTCCAGCTTGGCTACCTGGACGCCCGGAGTATTGGCCTCCACCACGAACGGGCGCATGCCTGCCCGCCCAGCCGATGGGTCGATGGTCGCCCATACCACCACGAACCCGTCGCTTTCGACCAGCGATTTGTGCCCCGCGGTGACGAAGATCTTCTCGCCGTTCAGCACCCATTCATTGGTGCTGCGGTCCAGTACCGCCGTCGTACGGATCGCCGATGTGTCTGAGCCGGCGTCTGCTTCGGTCATTGCCATCGCTCCAAAGGCGGGTTTTTCCTTGCCAAAGTGCGACAGGAACTGCTTTTTCTGTTCCGGGGTGCCGGTGGCTTCCACCGCTGCCGCTCCCAGGCCTCCCCCGGGTGTGCACAGGTACATCCCCACGTCGCCCCAGGATAGCATCTCCAGCATGAACGCCAGCGACTGGTAGCCGATCGGCGGGCGCTTCTTCTCCGGCGTTTCTTCCTTTTTCCCTTCGCGCGGTGCCAGCGATCCGGCGCCTGTGCTGCGCATTGCCAGGTGCATGAAATTGATGTAATCCCACGGGATCTCGTGCTCGTGCTCGTCGAAATACCTGGACACCGGACGCATCATGTTCTCAGCCACGGTCTTCAGAGCAAAGCTCTGCTGGGCAATGGGTTTCGGAACTTCAAAGTCGATCATCTCATAATCTCCTGTGATCATCACTTTCCGCTTTACATCCACGGGTAGGCTGAAAAAGCTGTTTTACCACTGAGATCACCGAGTACACGGAGAATATCATATAAAAAAACTCTGTGCTCTCCGTGCTCTCTGTGGTGAGTTTTTTCAGGCGAGCCATCCATGCTCAAACGATTGCCAGGCCGTTCAGTGTGGCAATCCCGCGCCCGTTGCGCGTCCACAGCTCGACCGGGTGCTCGCGGATATAGCCGTGACCACCCAGGATCTGCACCGCCCGGTCGGTGACCATCATCGCCATATCCATCGCCCCGGTCAGCGCCAGGTAAGCGGCTTTGCTGGCCTCTTCCTTGGCATTGTCCAGCATCCAGGCGGCCTCCCACGTCAGCAGGCGGATGGCCTCCACCTCGGTCGCCATCTCTGCGATCATGAAGGCGATGGCCTGCTTCTGCGCCACCTTCACCCCGAACACGTTGCGTTCCTTGGCGTAATCCTTGGCATAATCCAACGCCGCCCGCGATAAGCCGATCGCCAGACTCGCCATGGCGATGCGGGATGCGTCCAGTATGGGAGCGAAATCGTGTCCTTCCGGGCCGCCCAGCAGGCTGGATTTCGGCAGCTTCAGGTTATCGAAGCAAACCCGGTATGCCGGCAGGGCATGGATGCCCATCAGTTTCTGCCGCTCGCCCACCTGCAGGCCCGGGCTGCCGCGTGGCACGATAAAGCCCTGGGTCTTGCCATGCAGGCGAGCATAGATGATCATCGCCCTTGCCCCTTCTGCGTAGGGCACGAACGCTTTTTCCCCGTTGATCAGGTAGTTCTCTCCATCCTCCTGGGCGATCGTGCGCAGCTCGTTGGCATCGAAATCGATCGCCGGCTCGATCAGCGCCGCCGTGTAGGGCTGCCATTCTGCCTCGATCACCCCCGGCAGGTGCTCCTTTTTCTGCTCTTCGCTGCCCGCCAGTAGGATCGGGATGGCAAACAATGCCGGCGACAGCACCGCCAGCGCCCCCGCCAGGTCACCCCACGCCAGCTCCTCGGCTGCCAGCGCACCTGTGACCGCCGAGCGCTCCCCAAAGCCGCCGTACTCCTCCGGGATCGATGCCTGCAGGAAGCCCAGCTCCCAGCCTTTCTCGACCAGGCTCTCAGGCACCTGCCCTTCCTCTTCAGCATCCCGCGCCTTCGGACGCAGATCCAGGCTGGCATAGCGGCTGATGGAATCTACGAGCATCTTCTGTTCTTCATCAGGCTCGAAAGAAAACATGTCAGGTCCTCCTTGGGCTAATTCTGATACTGCGGATTACGGGCAGAATGGTGTAATGCCTTGTAACAGGCTGCCCGCTGGCGTCGCTTTCGCCATATATTGGTACAGGATAGGGTAAGGTCCGTCTGTCTTTGCGATGTCCTCAAGGTTGGTTATCCTTAGCTGGCCGCGTTGGTCGAGGTACTCCACGTGCGCCCCGGCCTCTTCCAGCGCCAGCAGGGCATTGTAGCCGTGCACTTCGCCGAACAATTCGTGCGCTACCTCGGCGATGGTCTTCGGTTGGCTCAACACCGCCAGCACCTTGTTCAGCCGCTCGCAGTGCATCTGGCGGATCTCTGCGATGCGCCCCGGCAAGTCGGTGATCGGCTCTTTGTGCCCGCCCAGGGTCAGCCGCACTCCGCTCGCCCACGCCTCCAGCGCCGCCAGCGACTTGAGATAATGGTCCAATCCGGTCGACAGGGTCAGGTGCTCGGGCGATTGGTGCGGGCTGGTGTCTTCCAGCACGTGATCGCCGGAGAACAGCACATCGTGCAGCCGGATGGCAACGTGCCCGGCGCAGTGCCCCGGGACGTGCAGCATCCGGAATGGTCCCACGCGCATGCCTGCTGCCTCGAAGGTGAAATCGACCTCCACCGAGTGGTACAGGCTCTTGGTGATCGTATACATCTCGATCAGGTCGTGCACCCTGGATGCGGAGACCCCGGCCTCGAACAAGTGTTTCGTCAGGCGGCGGGATACCACGGTCACCCGCTCTTCGTAGTTGGTCAGGTTGCGCAAGTCCAGCTCGTGCACCCCGATCGCCGCCTGCGTGCGCCGGCGTACGTGCGCCAGCCCGCCGCTGTGATCGATATGACCGTGAGTGATCAACACGTGGGTCAGGTCCTGCAGCCCGATCGACCTGCCGGTCAGCTCGCCGATGCGCTCGAAGCTGGCTTCCAGCTGCTGGTTAGATGCGCCAATCCCGGACCCCGTATCGATCAGGACCCGGTACTCCTGCCCATCCTCGACCGCCAGGGCGACATAGGCATAGCCGCGCAGGATCGGAAAGACCTGCAGCGGGATGCGGAAGACGTGCGCCCCCTGGTCCGTTTCAACCATGCTGATTGTCTCTATCTCTGCTGGGGCATTGCCATTCATACTTCAATCCGTTCTCACCAGCAGCCCGCGCAGGAAAAGGTCGGCGAACTGTTCGCTGAGCTCTCCCGGCGTCAGAGAGCCATCTGGCCGGTACCAGGTGATGGTCCAATTCAGGATGCCCAGCAGCGAGCGCGATGCCAGGGCCGGGTCAGTGGTGCAGAATACCTTTTGATCGATCCCCTCCTTGATCATATCTCGCCACAAGCGCTCCAGGCGGTCCCGGCGTGGGATGTGGCGGGCGTTGAATTGCGGCTCCAACGACCGGTGCTCCAGCAGCAGCACAGCCGCCAGATCGCGGTAATCCAGCATATCCTGAAGGTATGTGCGGATCGCCCGGCGCAGTTTTTCATCCGCCGGCAGGGGTTGGCAGGCGATCGGTTCGATATGCTCGATTAGCAGATCCAGGGCCCGGTCCAGCAGGGCGAGTAAGAGCTCCTGCTTGCTGGAGACGTGGTGGTACAGGCTGGCTTTTTGCAGATTGACCGCTTCGGCGATATCCTGCATCGACGACGCATGAAAACCCTTCTGGCTGAATATCTGTGCTGCGGCAGTCAGGATCTCATCCCTCGTCATTTGCTTCTCCCTACCGAACGGTCGGTAGTTATAGAATAGCAAATAACGCGCCAAAAGTCAAGCCTGTCTGCCCGACAGTTTCAGTAACAACCACGATTGGACACGGATCACACGGATAACACGGAAAATCCAACGATACTTTGTCTATTACCCTGGAAAAAACGAAAAATCCGTGTCAATCCGTG
>CAZGIX010000136.1:0-12872 GCA_964525785.1 uncultured Anaerolineaceae bacterium | reverse complement strand
GCTTCCGGGCGGGCCAGCTCCTCGACGCTGGCGGGCTCTATCTGGACGGCGCAGGCTTTGAACTCCGGGATCTTGGCCTGGGCGTCCAGGGCGTCGATGGTCAGCAGGTTGGCAGCAGCTTCCGCAAAGTGGAAGGGGATAAAGACCACCCCGGCGGAGATCTTCTCGGTGACCGTGAGGCGCAGGACGATGGTTCCACGGCGGCTTGACACTCGCACCGCCTGCCCATCGTGGATGCCCGCCAGGGAGGCGTCGGCGGGGTTCATTTCGAGGCGCGCTTCCGGGTAGAGGTCATCCAGCCTGGAATGGCGCGTCATCGTACCGCCGTGCCAGTGCTCCAGCACCCGCCCGGTGGTCAGGATGAAGGGGTACTCGTTATCGGGCGGCTCGACGATGGGCGTGTACTCCAGGGCGTGGAACTTGCCCCGGCCGCGCGGGAACGACTCGGTAAACAGCTGTGGGGTGCCGGGGTGCTGGTCGTCCCATACAGGGACCTGCAAGCCAACCTTATCGATGCGCTCGTATGTCACACCGCGGTACTCGGGCGCCACGCCCCTCACCTCCTGCAAGATCTCGGACGGATGGCGGTAATCCCAGCCGGCGGACCTGGGCCGTCCCAGGCGGGCTTCGATGCGCAGCGCCAGGTCGCAAAGGATCTGCCAGTCGGGGCGCGCCATTCCACGGGGGGCGATGGCGGGGCGCACAAGCTGCACGCGCCGGTCGGTATTGGTGAAGGTGCCGTCCTTCTCCGCCCAGGAGACCGCCGGCAGGAAGATATCGGCAAAGGCGCCCGACTCGTTGATGAACAGATCCTGGGCCACCAGAAACTCGAGCTGCTGCATGTGGTGGCGGGTCAGGTTCAGGTTGGGCTCCGACATCATCGGGTTTTCCCCCATGATATACAGGGCGCGCACCCCGCCGGGGCGCACGTTGGTCAGGATCTCGGTGGTGGTCAGCCCGCGCTTCTGGCTGAGACCGCCCGGCTCGATATTCCAGGCGGCTTCCCATTGAGCAGCGTTGCCGGGGTCGTCCACCGCCATGTAGCCCGGGTAGTGGAAGGGCATGGCGCCCATGTCCGAAGCGCCCTGCACGTTGTTCTGGCCGCGCAGCGGGTTGAGACCGGTGCCGGCCCGTCCGATGTGGCCCGTCAAAAAGGCCAGGTTGATGAGCGAGAGGGCGCTGGCGGTGCCGTGCGAGAGCTGCGAGATGCCCATGCCCCAGAAGATGGCCCCGCGCTCGGCGGTGGCATACATGCGCGCCGCCTGGACGATCAGCTCCCGGTCGACCCCGCTGACCATCTCGGCGTACTCGGGGGTGAACTTCTCCACCGAGCGGGCAAATTCATCGTAGCCTTCGGTGCGCCCGTCGATGAACTGGCGGTTTACCAGCCCTTCTTTGATGATCACGTGCGCCATGGCGGTGAAGACCGGAACGTTGGTGCCCGGCTTGAGCGGCAGCCACAGGGCGGCGAAATCGCACAGCTCCATGCGCCGCGGGTCGACGACGATCATTTTGGCGCCGTATTTTTCCACGGCGGCCTTCATCTGAAGGGCGATGATGGGGTGGTTCTCGGTGGTGTTCGAGCCGGTGACGATGAAGACGTCGCTTTCGACCACCTCGGCGGCGGTGTTGCTCATCGCCGAAGAGCCGATGGCCTGCTGCAGGGCCACGACCGACCCGGCATGGCACAGGCGGGTGCAGTGATCGACGTTGTTGGTGCGGAACAGGGCGCGGTACATCTTCTGCAGCAGGTAGTTGTCTTCGTTGGTGGCTTTGGCGCAGCAGTAGACCGCCATGGCCTGCGGCCCGTCCCGCCGGTAGATCTCCACCAGGCGGTCTGCCGTGGCATCCAGGGCTTCGTCCCAGGAGACCTCCCGCCACTCGGAGAGGTCGAACGCCTGGGTGCGCTGCCCGGGAACCTGGGGGGTCTTACGGATGAGCGGCGCCGTGACCCTGTTCTTGTGGTAGATAAAATCGTAGCCGAAGCGCCCTTTGACGCACAAATTGCCGTGATTGACCACGCTGTCAAACGGCGAAGTCACCCGGTAGATGTAATCGTCTTTGACATGCAGCTCCAGGTTGCAGCCCACACCGCAGTACGGGCAGGTGGTAGGCACAATGCGGTCGGGTGTGATCATCCTGACCTCCTCTTTTTTCTACCCATCCCGGTAGCCTGCATCACCTCGTCCAACGACCGGCCCTGCTCGAGCAGCCACTGGCGCTTGGGCTTGAGCGCCCCGGTGGGGCAGACGCCCACGCACTGACCGCAGAACACGCAGGTGGTCTGGGGCATGGACTGGTCGAAGAAGGTGCCGATCTGGGTCTCGAAACCGCGCCCGCTGAAGTTGATAGCAAAGGTGTACTGGGCATCTTCGGCGCACACCTGCACGCAGCGCCAGCACAGCACGCACTTGGCGTAATCGCGAACGTACATCGGGTTGTCGTCGATCACTGCAGGATCGCGGCGCTCGGCTCCCGGGAAGCGCAGGCGGTCGACCTGGTAGGCATCGAAGAACTCCAATATCTCCGGAGAATCGGAGAGATCGACGGTCGAGTCGAGCATCTCCAGGATCGTGCGGCGGCTGCGCTCCACACGCTCGGAGCGGGTGGACACCTGCATGCCCTGGCTGACCTGCGCCACGCAGGACGGGGCCAGCACGCGCGCCCCTTCCACTTCGACGACGCACAGCCGGCACAGGGCATTGGCGGTGCAGGCCTCGTGGACGCAAATGGTGGGGATTTGGATCCCGATGGACCGGGCTGCCTCCAGGATTGTCGTGCCTGCCGGGACGCTGGCGGGCTGCCCATCGATGGTCAGGTGGATGTCATCTGCCATATAGCGGTTTTCCTGTTCCTATCCTTTTTCCAGTCACCCGAGAGTGTGTAACTGAAAAAAACTCACCACGGAGTTGCCATAGAACCTATTCCACTACGAAAAATAAAAATATCACCACGAAGACACCAAGACACGAAGGTGAATGATGTTATTCTTTTCAGAACAGAGCACGGAGAGCACAGAGCTTTTTATATGTTAATCTCCGTGGGCTCTGTGGTCTCTGTGGTAAAACAGCTTTTTCAGCTCCCGGGCGCGGCGAAGAGCTCGGGCCACAGCTTCAGGGCGCTGAGAACAGCGGTGGCGGCGGTCTGTCCCAGCCCGCACAGGGAAGCGTCGGTCATCGTCCAGCCCACGTCGGACAGGCGCCCGGTGTCGCCCGGCAGCGCATCACCCGCCGCCACTCGCTCCAGTATCTCGTACTGGCGCTGGGTGCCCATCTGGCAGGGATAGCACTTGCCGCACGATTCGTGGGCGAAGAAGCGCCCCAGGCGCTTGAGCACATCCCGCAGATCGCGGCGCTCATCGAAGACCATGATCACCCCCGAGCCCAACGGCAGCCCGGCCTGGCGCAGGTCTTCGAAGGTCAGGCGCACGTCGAGCTGGTCGGGGGTGGCAAAGGCGCCCGCCGCCCCGCCGAACAGGATGGCCTGCAGGTCCCGCCCGCCGCGCACCCCGCCCGCCAGGGCCAGCATGTGGCGCAGGCTGACCCCGAAGGGCACCTCGTACAAGCCGGGATGGACGACATCGCCCGAGACGCAGAACAGCTTGGGGCCGGGCGATTGCTCCGTGCCGAGCTGGCGGTAAGCCTGGACGCCGCCCTTGAGAATATGGGGGACATTGCACAGCGTCTCCACGTTGTTGATCGCCGTGGGTTTACCGAACAGGCCGTGGGTGGTGGGGAAGGGCGGCTTGACGCGCGGGAAGCCGCGCTTGCCCTCGATCGACTCGAACAGAGCGGTCTCCTCCCCGCAGATATACGCCCCGGCGCCGCGGCGCAGCTGGATGTCGAACTCGAAGCCCGAGCCCAGGATATCCGCCCCCAGCAGCCCCGCCTGGCGGGCCTCCTCGATCGCTCCCTCCAGGACTTTATAAGCATACGGGTACTCGCCGCGAATATACAGGTAGCCCTGGTGGGCGCCGATTGCATAGGCGGCGATGAGCATGCCTTCTAACACGCTGTGGGGGTCTTCTTCCATCAGGACGCGGTCTTTGAAGGTGCCCGGCTCGGATTCATCGGCGTTGCAGACCAGGTACTTGGGCTCGCCGACTGCCCCGGCGGCGCCCTCCCATTTGATCCCGGTCGGGAAGGCAGCTCCACCGCGGCCCACCAGCCCGGAGGCCTTCACCTCGGCGATGACCGTCTGCGGCGTCATGCCCAGGGCTTGTGTTAGCCCGCGGTAGCCCCCGCCGGCGCGATATTCCGGCAGCGAAGTCGGGCAGCCGTTGCCGCAGTTGGCGGTCAGAAGGTGGATGTCGCCGCCCAGCCGGCTGTAAGGGGTCGTGCCTGCACCCTGTATCAGGCGGGCTGCCTGGTGCGGGTCGGCCTGGCCCAAAGCCGTCTCACCCACCAGCAGCGCCGGGGCGTGCTCGCACAGTCCAAGGCAGGGGGCACGCTCGACGGTGTATGCGCCATCCGCGCTGGTCTCGCCCGGCGCGACCTTCAGGTGGCGGTAGATGGCCTCCAGCACTTCGTCGCCTCCCGCCAGCCCGCAGGCCGGGTCGCCGCATACCTGGACCACCGTCTTGCCAGCCGGCTCGCGGTAGAACATGCTGTAAAAATCGATCACACCGTGCACATCTGCCAGTGGCACCCCCAGCCGGCGCCCGATCTCAACCGCGGCCCCTTCCGAAATGTGGCCGTACAGGGATTGGGCGGCATGCAGCGCGAGCAGCAGGCCGGATTGGCCGTAGGGGGCGAACTCATCCAGAAGGGAGTGCAGAAGGCCGGGATCGTAATCAGACATAAATTCTCCAGAATGATTAAAAGTATATCATTATTCTGCGCTGCGCCTCACCCGGCGCAGGAAGGCGGGGGTGTTCAGGCCGCGCTCGAGCAGGTAGGTGAGATACTGCTGCATCAGGATCTCCAGCTCGCGGTTGGCGGCAGGTGCTATGGGGAGGCGCCCGGCCTCTGCATACGAGCTGCGCTGCATGTGGCGCAGGCATTTCAAGGTCTGCATGGATATCGGATGGGCGCCGGGGGCCTGGCGCCCGCAGGATGGGCAGAGCACGCCGCCCGCCTCGGCGGAGAAGTACTGGTCTTCGGCCTGGATCTCCTTACCGCAGCGGGCGCAGCTGAAAAGCTGCGGGCGGAAGCCGAGCAGGTCCAGCAGGCGGATCTCGTAATAGCGCACCGGCAGGGCCGGCCCGGGCTGGCTGGACAGGCGCTCCAGCGTATCTGCCAGCAGGCGGTACAGGGCGCGGTTCTCGCCTTCTTCGTACGTGAAGCGGTCGAGCAGCTCGATCACGTACGAAGCGTAGCCGATCAGCTCCAGGCTGTCCTGTATGGATAAATGGGCGTTGATGGTCTCTGCCTGGGTGACGATCAGCATATCCCGCCCGCGTGCCAGCAGCAGGCTGGAGCGGGTAAACGGCTCCAGGTGACCGGCTTTGCGCGAGCGCAGTTTACGCACCCCCTTGGCGATGGCGCGCACTTTGCCCAGCTCCCGGGTGAACAATACCAGCATGCGGTCTGCCTCGCCCCAGTCGGTATGGCGCAGAATGATGGCCTCAACCCGGAAAGAACGCTCCCGCCCTGGCATGCGTGGATTATACAGTATTCTGGTTGACTTGCATCTCTCCTTCTGGTAAAATCCCCCTGCCCGGAGCGTGGTACCCTTCGCCCGGGTCTGCTTGTAAGTATCTGTCCGAAAATTCCCGGATAGGTTCTGAGCAGAAACTAATAGGAAGAAAGGGCTTGAGTACGATGAAAGTATTATTGCTGAAGGACGTTTACAAGCTGGGCCGCGCCGGGGATGTCAAGAAGGTAGCCGATGGCTACGGGCGCAACTATTTACTCCCGCAGGGCCTGGCCGTCCTGGCGACCGCCGGGGCGCTCAAACAGGTGGAGAAGATCCGCACGACGGCGGCGGTCAGCCGCCAGGCGCTCAACCAGGAAATGAGCGGCGTGGCGGAAAAGATCGCTGGCATGCAGCTCGCTTTCCCCGCCAAAGCCGGCGAGACCGGTAAACTGTATGGCTCGATCACACCGCAGATGATCGCCGATGCGATCAAGGCCAAAGTAGGGGTTGAAGTGGACCGCCACCAGCTGGACGTGCAGCCCATCCGCACCCTGGGCGACCATAAAGTGCATGTGCGTTTGACCGTCGACCTTATCCCGGAGCTGTCCGTGATCGTGCACCGTGAGGGAGAGACCCCCGAGATGGCCATTGCGGAGGCCGCCGCTGAAGCCGAAGCAGAAGCCGAGGCTGAAGCCGCCGCCAAAGCCGCTGCCAAAGCTGAAGCTAAAGCTGAAGCCGACGCTGAGCCGGAAGAAGCAGAAGAAACAGAACCCGAGGCTGCCGAGCAAGAAGCATAACAGCCGGCAGATCGGGGCGGGCACTCCCTGCCGCTTGTAGCTTACCGCCAGGGGCGGGGTTACCCAGGTTTTCGAGGGACCCCGCCCTTGCTGTCGCTGTGGCACAATCGCTCGCCAACATGATCGAGACGATTGCCCAAGAACTGCGCCAGGCCCGAGAGGGCCGCGCTCTATCCCTGGAGCAGGCTTCCAGAGCCACGCATATCCGCCTTTATTACCTGGAGGCGTTGGAAGCCGGGCTGTTCGATTCGCTGCCCTCGGTGGTGCAGGCACGCGGTTTTGTCAGGATCTATGCCGCCTACCTGGGACTGGACCCGGAGCCGCTGCTCTCCGCCCTAGATGCCGGCGGCCTGGTGGTTGAAGCTGCCGCAGATGCCCCTGCCACCTCCGAGAACCTCGAGCCAGCCCCTCTCGAAGGATCCATCGAAGCCATCTATCAAGAGATCGGCCAGCGCCTGAAACACCAGCGCGAGCTGCTCGGCCTGTCGCTCGACGATGTGGAGCGCCACACCCACCTGCGCCAGCATTACCTGCTCGCCCTGGAAGCCGGCAACCTGACCGGGCTGCCCTCACCTGTGCAGGGGCGCGGCATGCTCAACAACTACGCCAGTTTTCTGGGCATGGACCCCGAGCCGCTGCTGCTGCGTTTCGCCCAGGGGCTGCAGGCTCAGCTGGCAGTCCGGCAGACCGCCCGCCCATCGCAGCCTCGCCCGCACGCCGCCCAGGCGGTCAATCCGCCCGGCCTGCTGCGGCGTATTTTCTCCGGCGAGCTGTTTGTGGTGGCCCTGATCGTGCTTGCCCTGGCGGCCTTCATTACTTGGGGTGCGGTGCGCATCTTCACCTTGCGCGCCCAGCAGGTGCCTGCGCCCACTGCCCCTTCGATCGCCGAAGTGCTGCTCTCGGCCCCCACCCAGACGCTTACGCCTATCGCTCTGCCGCCCACGCCCACCGTCCCCTCCCTGCCCCAGACGACCGACCAGGCGCAAGCGACAGCGGTCATCGCCATCCTGCCGGGCAGCGAGCAGGGTGTGCAAGTGTATGTGACCGTGCGCCAGCGCACCTGGATGCGCGCCATCGTGGATGGCGAAGTGGTCTTCGAAGGGCGCGTCCTGCCCGGCAACGCCTACCCGTATGAAGGGGCAGAGGCGGTGGAAATATTGACCGCCAACGGCGCCGCTCTGCAGATCTTCTTCAACCAGCAGGACCTCGGGCCGATGGGCTTGCTGGGGCAGGTGGTGCACAACGTCTACACCCTGGATGGCGTGCAGACGCCCACCCCCACCATCACCCCGACGCCTACCGAGACGCCGCGCCTCTCCCCCACGCCGTCCTCCACCCCGACTGCGGCGCCGTAGGGATGCATTATTATAGGACTTACGCAGTTGGATAGTGGACGGGTGGTGTTTGGGCGGGCGCAGCCCGCCCAAACACCACCCAATCACCCCGAAGTGCGTAACTCCGATATCATTAAGCCTGAAGCATGTTAACGGTATAACCCTATGAAAACAAAAACATTTCACCTGGTGTCATTGGGATGCTCCAAAAACACCGTCGATTCCGAATCGATGGCGCAGCTGCTGGCTGGCTCGGGCTACCGGGCTGTCGCTTCGCCGGATAGCGCCAGCGTGCTGATCGTCAATACCTGCGGCTTCATCGGCCCGGCGAAAGAAGAGTCGCTCAGCGTCCTGGGAGAGCTGGCAGCCCACAAGCGCCGCGGCCAGGTCCTGATCGCTGCCGGCTGTCTGACCCAGCGCTACGGCGCCGAAGTGGCCCGCCAGGTGCCCGGCATCGATGGCATCCTCGGCACCCGCCGCTGGATGGACATCGTGGACCTCGTCCAGCGCCTGCGGCACGGCTTGCACCCCGCCCCGCTGTACCACCTGCCGGACGCCCCCACCGTCGGCGGGGATGAGAAAGATACGCTGCGCGTTGCCGTGCAGGGCAGCAGCGCTTACATCAAGATCGCCGATGGCTGCCGCCGCCCGTGCGCCTTCTGCGCCATCCCGCTCATCAAGGGCACCGCAGTCAGCCGCCCGCTTGAGACCATCCTGGATGAAGCCCGCTGGCTGCGCGACCGGGGCGTGCGCGAGATCATCTTGATCGCCCAGGACACCACCGACTACGGGCACGACCTGGGCATGAAAGACGGACTGGCGCAGCTGCTCGAGCGGCTGGCCGCGGCCGTACCCGATGTGGATTGGCTGCGCATCCTATATGCCTACCCGGGCTATGTCACCGACCGCCTGATCGAGGTGATGGCCTCCCAGCCCCAGGTGCTGCCCTACCTGGATATGCCGCTGCAGCACGCCCACCCGCAGACGCTGCGCCGCATGCGCCGCCCCGCCAACATGGACTGGGTCTACCGCACGCTGGAGAAGATGCGCGCCGCCATCCCTGACCTGGCGCTGCGCACCACCTTCATCGTCGGCTATCCAGGCGAGAGCGAAGACGAGTTCCAGACCCTGCTGGACTTCGTGCAGGAGATGCGCTTCGACCGCGTGGGCGCCTTCCAGTTCTCGTACGAGCCCGGCACCGCCAGCGAGCCGCTCGGCGATCCCGTCCCGGCGCCGGTCAAGCAGGAGCGCTGGGAGCGCCTGATGCAGCTCCAGCAGGGCATCTCCCTGGAGATCAACCAGAGATTCGTCGGCCGGACGTTGGACGTGCTGGTGGAAGGGCATGGTGAAGTCGAAACCGAGGCTGGCTCCCGCCCATCTAAGCCCGGCGAAGGCATCTCGCTGGGGCGCACCTACCGCGACGCCCCGGAGATCGACGGCATGGTGCTCATCGAAGGCCAGATCCCGGTGGGCGAGATGCTCCCGGTGCGCATCACCGGCGCCATGACCTACGACCTGGCTGGGGTGGTGGACCTGCAGCGCGGGGTGACCGGCTTACCCGGCGTGAAAGCAGGTACAACATGATCGACCTTCACGACCCCCATATCCACTTCGCCCTGGACGCCGTGCGCCAGGCTGCGCGGCTGGTGCAGCAGGTGCAGGCTGAGATGGTCTCGACCGCTCTCACCATGGGCGAGACCATCTCGCCGGCGCTCACCAAAGCCGACCGCTCCCCGGTCACCGTGGCCGACTTCGCCGCTCAGGCGCTGGTCGCCCACCTGTTGGACGGCGCCTTCCCTGGCGATCCCCTGGTGGCCGAAGAAGACGCCGGCTCGCTGCGCCCGCAGGCCGGCCTTGACCCGGCTGGAGATGGGGGGCTGCTCCAGCAGGTGGCGGGCTTCGTCTCCCGCCCCACCGGCGAGAGCGATCCCCTGGTGATCTGCGATTGGATCGACCGCGGCGCGGCTGCCCCGGCAAAGTGCTTCTGGACGCTGGACCCCATCGACGGCACCAAGGGCTTCCTGCGCCACGACCAGTACGCCGTCGCCCTGGCGCTGGTGGTGGACGGCGAGGTGCAGATCGGCGTCCTGGGCTGCCCCAAGCTGGGCCTGGTCCCGGCTTCATCCGGCAGCGCTTCCACCAACCGTCTCGTCCCCGATATGCAGGCCTCCGGCGCGCTGGTCATCGCCGTGCGCGGAGGGGGCTGCTGGGCCACCCGCCTCGACCAGCCGGGTGAGTACCTGCCTCTGCACGTCTCGGACCGGGGGGAGGCCTCCACGGCGCGGCTGCTGCGCTCGTTCGAATCCGCTCACACCAACGTCGACCAGATCGGCGATTTCGCCCGGCGCATGGGTATCCAGGCCGAGCCGCGGCGCATGGACAGCCAGGCGAAGTACGCCCTGCTGGCGTGCGGCGATGGCGACCTGCTGCTGCGCCTGCTCTCCCCCAAACAGCCAGATTACCGCGAGAAGATCTGGGACCAGGCTGCCGGCTCGCTGGTCGTCCAGGAAGCGGGCGGGCGCATCAGCGACCTTTCCGGCCTGCCGCTGGATTTCACTTCCGGGCGCACATTGGCGAACAACCGCGGCATCCTGGCATCCAACGCCTGGTTGCACCCGGCGGCTTTGCGCGCCCTGGCCGAGATTTCCGCCTGATCCAGCCTGCCTGGCAGAGACAAGATGTCCCGCCTCGACCGCATCGCACTGATCCTGAGCCTGATCGCCGTCCTGGTCTCGTACGGGGTGGCGGTGCGGATCTTCGAGAGCATGGCGCACATCGAAGACGAGATCGCCTACGTATGGCAGGCGCAGGCCATTGCCGGCGGGAAGCTCACCCTGCCCTCGCCGCCGCAGCCCAAGAGCTTCCTGGTGCCTTTCGTGGTGGATTACCACGGCCAGCGGTTTGGCAAGTACCCGCTGGGTTGGCCCGCCATGCTGGCGATTGGCGAGCTCCTGGACATGCGGCCGTGGATCAACGCATTTTTGGCCGGCTTTGCCGTGTGGCTCACCTACCGGCTGGGAAAGCGCATCTTCAGCGAAACGGTCGGCCTGCTGGCAGCCGGGCTGACGGTGGTCTCCCCCTTCTTCCTGATGAACTCGGGGTCGCTGCTCTCGCACCCGTTTGGACTGTTCCTGTCCGGCGCCTTCGCCCTGACCTGGATGGACGCCTGGGAGGCCGGGGCGGCGGAGCAGCGCCCATCCTACTGGCCGTGGCTGGCGACGGTCACGGCGGCGCTGGCGCTGGGCGTGCTGATCCTGACCCGCCCCATGACGGCGGTCGCCATCGCGCTGCCGTTCGCCGTGCACGGATCGATCATCCTGCTGCGGGGCGACTGGCATACACGCCGGCAGCTGCTGGTCTTCGTGGCCATCGTCCTGACACTGGCTGCGCTGCACTTCGTCTGGCAGTATGCGGTCACCGGCGAGGCGGGGCTGAACCCTTACACGCTGTGGTGGGAGTACGATACGATCGGTTTCGGGCCAGGGGTGGGGCGCACCGAGACGGGCCACACGCTGCACCAGGCACGGGTCAACACCGAGTTCAGCCTGTACGTGGGCTGGAACGACCTGTTCGGGTGGGGGCGCTACACCTGGATCGTGCTGCTGGCGGGGATCGTACCCATCCTGCGCTACCGCCTGTGGAAAGGCCTGCTGCTCGGGAGCCTGTATCCCAGCCTGGTGGTCATCTACCTGGCGTACTGGATCGGCTCGTCGCTGTTCGGGCCGCGCTATTACTACGAAGGCCTGTACAGCCTGACGCTGACCGCGGCGGCGGGGATCGCCTGGCTGGCGGGCTGGCCCGTGCGACCGGGGCAGGAGCCGGCGCCTTATCAGGGAGGCAGGCGACTGCGCCCGCTGACCGTCACCGCCGTGCTGGCGCTGCTGGTGAGCATGAACCTGTTGTTCTATACGCCGATGCGGGTGGGGGGAATGCACGGGCTGTACGGGATGGAGCGCTCGCGCCTGGAGCCCTTCTCCCAGCCCGAAGCGCAGGCGCTGACGCCGGCGATCGTGGTGGTGCACCCGGGACACTGGACGGAGTACGGGTCGCTGCTGGAGCTGCAAACCCCCTTCCTGGACACGCCATTTATCTTTGCGTTTTCGCGCAGCGCGGCGACGGATGCGGCCCTGGGACTGCACTTCCCCGAGCGGAGGCTGCTGCACTACTACCCGGACGAGCCGCTGCGGTTCTATACGACCCCGCGGGAGCGGTAACCCCGCTCGGGTCAGGTTGAGCGGCGATTTCCCCGCCGCCTTGACAACCAATCCATTACCCCGAAACCCAACAAAGTGCTTTAGGGCAAAGACGCCAAGACCGCCAGGCGAAAGAGAATGGGATGAACAAGGATAGGACTTACGCAGTTGGTGAGTGGTTGGGGGTGTTTGGGCAGGCGTGGCCCGCCCAAACACCCCCAATTTCCCCTGAAATGTGTAACTCATCAAATATAGAAAGGATGCAAAGGATAACACAAGGCGGGAGCGGATGTCAAATGGGGCAAGGTAACCAGTTGATCGGGTAATCAGGCAACCAGGCATGATGGAAAGGATTAGAATCCTCCTATGAACTACGCCGAACTCAGCGCCCTGCTTGAGCCTCTCGGGCAGGAGGCCCTGCGCACCGCCGTGGAGCTGGCGCCGCGCGAGGAAGACTACCTGCGCCATTTCCAGGCGCTCAGCCGGCGCGATGCCCCCGAGCTGGCACGCGCCGCGCTGGAGGTCGCCATCCAACGCGGCAAGGCGGCGGTCAAGTTCCCCTTTGCAGACAGGCTGTATTTTACGCGTGAAGCCCTGGAGCAGGCCTCGCCCTGGGAGGTGGCTATTTACCGCGCCGGGCGCTTCCGCGGCTTCGAGCGCCTGCTCGACCTGGGCTGCTCGGCGGGCGGGGATACCCTTGCCCTGGCGGGAGTAGCCCCGGCGACCGGCCTGGACCTGGACCCCCTGCGCCTGGCGATGGGGCGCCTCAACGCCCAGGCGCTGGAGCTGGGTGAGCGGGCACGCTTCGTCCAGGCTGACCTGCGCCAGCCCCTGCCCTTCCGAAAGCTGGAGGGTGCGGCGCTGTTCTTCGACCCGGCGCGGCGCTCCGCCGGGCGGCGCCTGCGCAGCGTTCAGAGCTACCAGCCGCCCCTGGATATCCTGCGTACCTGGCTGGTGGACTACCCTGCTCT
>CAZGIX010000135.1:0-12872 GCA_964525785.1 uncultured Anaerolineaceae bacterium | reverse complement strand
GAAGAGCACGAAGATTGGCGAGACATGAAAGTGCTGTGCTGGTTTGAGACGGAAAGTGTGCCACCTGCTCAACGTTCGGCTCGCCAACGCAAGCAGGCCGAGCGCCAGCAAGTTGCTCTGCGAGCCAAGAACCTGCGCTATTGCTGCAACATTACCGAAGCAGACGATTTCGGCCAACTTCTATGGGCCACCGGCTGTAGCCTCAAAGCCGACCTGAGCCCAGAATTGATCTTCTTGGGAGATGGAGCGGTTTGGATTTGGAACTTGGTCGCTAAGTATTACCCCAACGCCATCCAGATTGTGGATTGGTATCATGCCGAAGAACACCTCGAAATTGTCGCCAGTGCAGCCTTTCCACAAGGCCCGGATCGTAGCAACTGGCTGGAAGGAGTAAAACAAGCCTTGTGGGACGGTCAGGTGGAACAGGTCATTTCCGCTTGTGAAGCCTTGGCGGCTTCTTGCGATCTTGCCCGGAAAGCAGTCCACTATTTCTACACCCATGCGGAGCGGATGCGCTATGACCACTTCCGAGCGGCAGGGTATATGATTGGTAGCGGGACGGTCGAGAGCGGCTGTAAACAGATTGTTACTCAGCGGCTCAAACTACCAGGTGCTCAGTGGACGGTTCTCGGAGCCGTCCAGACGGCCAAAGCACGGGCTGCCTGGCTTAGCGGGCATTGGCAGTCTTTGTGCGACCAACGTTCTGCTCTACCATTGGCTATCTGACATCTTTTGCGTGCACACCAGATAATCGTACAGCTTGACAGCTTCTTTCATCTGTGCTATTTTACAGCCTGATCTCATGTGGGTCTTGCGGTAATATCTCCCAGACAAGAGGTAATAACACCTTGAGCAAATCAGTTCGTGCCGTGGATAGGGCTTTGGATGTCCTGTTGTGCTTCAGCAGGCAAACCCCTGAGTTGTCGATGACCCAAATTGCAGAGCACATCGGGATTCATAAGAGCACTGTTCACCGATTGCTGGCTACCTTAGAGAAAAAGCGTTTTGTACAGCGAGATCCTGATACGGGGACCTATCGATTGGGCATCCGTTTGCTTCAAATGGCTTACCTCACACTGGAGCAAAATGATATACGCCGGCTGGCGGTTCCATTCCTGCAGCGATTAAATGATCAGTATCAAGAAAATATTCATTTAGCTGTGCTAGATGATGCGGATGTCGTTTATATATATATTATCGAAAGCCATCAAAGGGTTATCTTGGCGGCTGCCATCGGTCAGCGGCTGCCGGCGTATGCCACAGCCTCAGGTAAAGCGATACTGGCATTTCTCCCGGATGAGGTGGTGCGGCGAATTTTAGATCGTGGCATGCCTCAATGGACCCGCTATACACCTACGTCACCCGATGCGTTTTTTGAGGACCTTCATTCCATCCGGGAAAGCGGCTTTGCCACTTCTGAGCAAGAATATGAAGAGGCGATCAACGCTGTCGCGGCACCGATCTTTGACCTGGAGGGGCAGCCTACCGCTTCAATCGCGGTTGCCGGACCTGCGTACCGGCTTACACGTGAACGGATGAGCGAGATTGGCCCTGTTGTGGTCACCACAGCCAGGGATATTACACGCGAGATCACTATGGCAGCTGTTTCCCGAGCGAGCTCAGCGATCAGCCCACCAGGTGGTAACAGGAAATAGAACATTCTATCCCTTCCTGTTGATATCCACTCGCTTCTTATTCAAATTATTACCCTGCGGAGAACCGGAATGCCATACCAAAGTGTAGTTGTCCCTGCGTTTGGGTCTAAAATCACGATCAGAGACGGTAAATTAATCGTTCCTGACAACCCGATAGTTCCATTTGTTGAGGGTGATGGCACAGGGCGAGATATCTGGAGGGCATCCGTTCGTGTATTCGATGCAGCGGTTGAGAAAGCATATGGCGGCGCCCGTAAGATCCATTGGATGGAGGTTTATGCTGGCGAGAAAGCCTACAATATTTTCCAGAACTGGCTGCCAGACGAGACCACAGAAGTCTTCAGAGAATTTTTGGTGGGTATCAAAGGACCACTGACAACCCCTATCGGTGGTGGTATCCGCTCGTTGAATGTGGCGTTACGCCAATTGCTTGACCTGTATGTTTGTCTGCGCCCTGTGCGCTACTATAAGGGCGTACCGTCACCGATGAAACATCCCGAATACGTGGACATGGTCATCTTCCGCGAGAACACTGAGGACATTTACACCGGTATTGAATTCCAGTACGGCACGCTAGAGCACCAGAAATTCATGGAACTATTTAAAAAAGGCTTTTATACGGAGTATGGTGCAATGCGCTTTCCAGAGACCTCAGGATTGAGCATTAAGCCGATTTCGATTGAGGGCACTGAACGACTCGTGCGTGCGGCGATCCAGTGGTCACTGGACAATAACCGTAAGAGTGTCACCTTTGTTCACAAAGGCAATATCATGACACACACCGAAGGAGCTTTTCTGGATTGGGGGTATGCCCTGGTGAAACGTGAGTTCCGCGACCAGATCGTTACCGAGCGCGAAACATGGATTCTGGGTAACAAAGAAGCGAGTCCGGAATTATCGATCGAAGCGAATGTAAAAATGGTAAACTCGGGCTATTCATGGATGTCGGATGATCAGAAGAATGATGCCAGGCATGAAGTCGAGGATGCATTAAAGTTGTGGAATACGCATGGAAATGGTCAGTGGAAGAATAAACTGCTTATCAAGGACCGCCTGGCCGATGTAACGATTAATTCCGTGATTACCAACGCTTCTGATTTCGATGTCATTGCCACCATGAATCTGAACGGCGATTATATTTCTGATGAGATTGCCGCTCTGGTGGGCGGGATCGGTATAGCGCCGGGCGCTAATATAAACTATGTCACCGGACACGCAATCTTCGAAGCCACGCACGGCACAGCACCCAAATATACCGACCTGGACATGGTCAATCCTGGTTCGGTTGTCCTGTCCGGCGAGATGATGTTCCGCTATATGGGGTGGACAGAAGCCGCCGACCTGATTGTCAAAGGAATGGAAGGCGCCATCGGCGCTAAGACCGTAACGTATGACTTCGAACGCCTGATGGAGGGCGGGATGCTTCTCAGCTGCTCGCAGTTTGGTGACGCGATTATCAAAAATATGGATTAAACCCAGGCTGCTACCTCGTAGGATGAATGCAGGATCTCGAGCATGCCTTGAAGCGGCGTTGGTAGGAGTGCGCGCCGGATAAGCAGATAGGCATTTTGAAAAGCACGGTACATCGCGTGCTAATTACATTAGGATTAGGTAGTTTGTACGGGGAAACATAACCACAAGGCTATATGGATACGATACTCCTCTGCTCTAAATGACATAAATTCCCTGATTTTTGGGAACTATTTCAGGTGTTTATCCAAGAAATTGAAGACTCTATTCATGTTTGCTTCAGTCTCAAATAAGGGGTCACCATGACCAGCCCCTTCTAATATATCAAACTCAAAAAGATCATTACTTACATATTTTTCCAATTTTTCCACGAACATAATGGATTGTTGCACTGGCACCATCGTGTCCAAGCGTCCGTGCTGGATCAATAGGGGAGGCATGCGTTCATGGATATACGTCATCGGATTTGCAAGCTCAACTTTTAGCTGTACACTGGATAGTTTTGCACCAAGATACCTGGATTCAGGCGAATCTTCTTCGCCATGATCCGAAGGGCCAAATCCGCTTTCTTCGAGCTGTTCATCCATTTTCAGGAAATCCGTCGGTCCAAACCAGTCTAAGGCTGCCTGGACAGTGCATGGGTACTCCGGGTTACCAAGGCTAAGATCTTCTAGCTCGGTCACATGGTCTGTCAGACAGATCATGGCTGCATAATTTCCACCTGACGATCCGCCACAAGCCGCAATCCGGTTCCCATCAAGATGGTAATGCTCACTGTTTGCCCTCAGCCAGCGGATGGCTGCTTTGATGTCCTGCAACCCCGCTGGGAAGATTGCCTCACCGCTCAAGCGATAATTAACACTGACCACAGCATAACCAAGGTTTAAACCCTTCAAGAAAGCCAGAACATGAATATCGCGTTTATCTCCGATGGCAAAGCCTCCACCGTGAATGTGCAAAATGACCGGGAAGGGCCCGTTCCCTTCATCTGGCAAGTAAATATCAAGCTTTTGGGAAGGTGAGAGACTTGCATAAGGCAAATCGAGCCATTTCCGAGGGAGGTGCGAAACATCTGCTTTTGGAATCTGAAATAAGGATTCATTCATAGGTTCATGTTTTTTATGGATATCCACTGAATTTTCCTTCCGGCGGGAAAGCTTACGTTTTCCTGCAACTCTCCACCCTCGCTTATCCCTTTATCTTTATTTTACTTTTTGCGTTTCTTTGGTATTCGTCAAACGCCACTGCTCCAAGAAGAATCATCCCTCTGACAATAAATTGAGCATAAGTTCCCCAACCCGCCAGTTGCATCCCGTTGCCCAATACCGCCAGGAGCAATACGCCAGCGATGAGGGATGGGATGCTGCCTTCCCCGCCCATAAAGCTGACCCCACCTACAATTGCTGCTGTTAACGCTATGAACTCTGTCCCGGGTCCAAAGGATGAGTTGGTTGTGTTTGCTTTGGAGATCATCACCATGGTGGCTATCGCAGTAAAGAAGCCACAAATCGTATAAATTGCGATTTTCATCCTCCTCGTGTTGATGCCGGCTAATCTGGTAGCCTCCTCATTTCCGCCCAGGGCAAGTAACCTGAAGCCAAAAACAGTTTCCGTGTAAAAGAAACTCACAACGAGAGCGATCACGATCGTAAGAATGATATCGAATGGGATTCCGAAGATTTTGCCTTTAGTAAGAAAAAGAAATTCTTCTGGGTAACCTCGAAAAGTATTTGCTTTAGAAATAATATATGAAAGCCCTTGAAAAACGGTAGCCGTTGCAAGTGTTGCGATCAATGGAAAGATTTTGATACTGGTGACAATCAACCCGTTGATCAATCCCAATATGATGCCCAGCAGCAGTCCAATGAGAGCTGCCAACCACACAGGCAGGTGATATACCATCATAGCCATCGCAGTGACAACCCCAACCAGTGACATCTGATATCCAACCGAGAGGTCGATCCCACCCCCAATCATCACAAACGACAAACCGATGGCAACGATGATAAAGTAGGTGTTCTGGATGAAAATATTGGTCAAGTTTCGCCAAGTGAGAAAGTAGGGACTCACCATAGAAAAGATTAACATAAGGGCGAGAAGGACAATTATGACAGTATATTTTCTCAGACCACTCAAATCAATCTGCGACATTTTTTCTCTGACTGCTAAAGTACGCCGATTCAGGTCCACGATCTCAACCTCAGGATTTTGTTGATGTGGGAACACTCTTGTAGTTATCCAAAAGATTTGTACTCAATTTCATGGGCTTGATTCTCGTTACGATCTTTACCCTTAACGATCATCGTCACAACATCATCGAGAGTAATTTTACTGACTTCCAGGATATCTTGCCTCTGCCCACCTTTCATGACAAACACACGATCGGCAATAGCCAGGATATCCGGGAGGCGCTGCGTGATCAGCAAGATCGAAAGCCCCATATCTTTCAGATTACGGATCAAGCCAAGTAATTTGTTGGCTTCTGTAACCCCCAGGGCGGCCGTTGGCTCATCCATGATCAAGACTTTTGATTGGAAAGCAATCGCACGCGCACAGGCAACCATCTGACGCTGACCGCCGGACATGCGAGCCACATTCATCTTCGGTGATTTGATATCGACGCGTAACTCACGGATAACATCCTCAGCTCTCTTATACATTCTTTTTTTGTCCATCAATAAATTGAAGGGTCCGCGGACAAGCTCCCTGCCGATGAAGATATTCCTGGCAACATCCAGATTATTAAACAAGGCTAGATCCTGGTAAATCATCCCGATTCCCAGGTTAAAAGCATCTTGGGGATTGTGGATGCGCGCTTTTTGTCCGCTGATATAAATTTCTCCCTCATCCGCCAGATATGCGCCTGAGAGGATTTTCATCAGTGTGGATTTTCCTGCGCCATTATCGCCAACCAATCCCATGATTTCACCGCGCTTGAGTTCCAGGTCAACGCTTCTGAGAGCCTGGATACCACCGAAACTCTTGCATATCCCCTTCATCTCAACGATATATTCCGCATTCATACAGCCTCATCGATTCCACAGTCTGTGGGAACATCTTTCAACTGTAATTATAGGGCTGGGGAGTCCACAATTAGACTGACATCCCCAGCCCATTATCACTAAATAGAATTTATGTTATTGACCGATTTAGCCGACCAAACGTATTTCGGCAAATATCCCGGCAGTCCTGCTCAGTGCAAGCGTCGGTCATCAAGCTAAGGGCCAGGAGGTAGCTGCAAAGGCTGTGGCTCCGTGGATGGGAGGGTAAGTACGGTAGCACTTTCAACCGGAACGTACATGAGCTGCCCATCAACTGCAGTGACCAGATCGAGGGCATCCCAGATAATCTTCGGGTATTCTTCGCCTCTCAGCATGATCCCGGCATATTCCATTGTTCTTCCGATCAAATCGCCGCCAAAACGAACCGTGCCACGAAAGACACCTTTTCCTTTGGATGAATCTGCCACTGCAGGTCCTTCAGCACCGATCATACCCACACTGAAGACTGCAACCTTATCAATATCCTCGATAGCACTGACACCAGGGCCTTTGCCATACTCATCCATGATTGCCTGCGAGGCGCCCATACCGCCATCTCCCGCATAAGCGATGACAAGCTTCACATTGGGATTGGTGGTTAACACGTTCTGCATCGCGGTTTGACCAGCCTGGAACATTTCTGCTTGAACAACTTGAACAACATTTACTGCTGGACTGTAGGCAGGGTTATCGATTTTATTTGCCTCATCGACCACTGCGCCGGTGGCGTCGACGTAATCACCCAGCTCATTTTTCAAGTAGGGTTCACTGATCAGCCTGAGCCCCTGAGAGCGTGCGACTGCTTCAGGGTTGAGCGTTGATTCGAATATGGCTGTTTCAATTGAGCCTGGTGCAGCATCCGGATAGGTAGCATTAACCCATTGCTTGGCCATCAGAGCTGCATATGCACCTGAGAGGAACTGATTCATTTTCATGACGGCATCGTAGGCATTCTCACTGCCAGGATCACCACCAGCTACCAGCACGGTCACACCAGCTTCTCGAGCTGCCTCGAGCTTGGGAATGATGCTTGTGGCTTCAACTGCCATAACAAACAAATAATTGGCCCTCATTGCAGTGTAATTCTCGATCTGCGTCGCCTGAGTATTAGCATTGCCATCGGCGCTGGAGACCTGAACATCGTATTCGGCGCCAAATGTGTTCTTAAATGCGTCCTGGAATGCCAGCATCAATGGATTGTCTAAGGCTGGCAGGCATACCGCAATAATTTTCTTCACTTCCGGCGCAGTTGTTGCCGGAGCAACCACTTCGGGCTCAGTGGTTGCCTGTTCAGGCGTCTGCGCTGAAGTAGAACAGGCAGACAGCAACACCATCAACCCGATCAGCAAGAAAATGGCAAGTTTCTTCATGCGGTTTCTCCTTTGAACTCGGATTTATTCCGTGATATTTCGCACAGATTACTTTATAAAGAATACTCTTATCTTCATGACACAGCAATTCATTCCATGATACAATCTATTCCATATCGGAATAGATAATAAATATCTTATGGAAATTCGCCAGATCCAGTATTTCCTTTCCATTGTAGAGACCGGTAGCTTTTCAGCGGCTGCCGATGAGTACTACATTTCCCAATCTTCACTATCAAAAAAGATCATTGCACTGGAGAGAGAGTTAGGCATCCCCCTGTTCGATCGCAGCAAACGCAAGGTGTTCTTGACAGACGCTGGTGAGGTGTTTCTTGTACATGCGAGAAAGATCAATGTAGCATATAAGGCTATGATTGTTGATCTCAATGGATATAAACCCGATTCGGATTCCTTTTCAATCGCTGCTATACCAGTCATAGCCCAGTACGGAATAACAACTTATATTGCTCAATTCAAGGAGGTGTATCCAAACATCCATTTCACTTTAGAGGAAATTGATGGCTTAAATATCTTACCAGCGTTGGAGGAGCACCGTTTTGATCTGGCGTTTACTCGTCACAATTTTCTAGATGCTGAAAAATTCACAAGCATGGAAATCCGCAAAGATAAGCTGCTGGTTGTAGTATCCAAAAAGAATCGATATGCGTCAAGATCCTGTATATCTTTAAAAGATCTTTCTGATGACAACTTTATCGTGTTTGATAAAGTTACGGAACTGTATAAATTGATTATGGAGGAATGCAAGAAGGCTGGATTTGATCCGGTAATTTTCTATTCGAGTCACCGTAAGGTAAGTGTTTTCGGCCTGGTGGGAGCAAATATAGGACTGGCTTTAATGCCGTCCCAAATTTATGATTACCACAAACATCCAGACGTATTTGCCATCCCCCTCAAAGAAAACATCGAATGCAACATAGTTCTTGCCCACCTGAAAAACAGAAAACTTCCCAAAGCCGCCAACACCTTTATTGATTTTGTTGAGAAAATGGTGGCTGACAGCCAGGGTTGACGCATGCTATGTCTTGTTGCATAGTCTGTATTGTCTTCCTTGAGAAGCCTCTTACACCATCCAAATGAACCCCAATTTCTCTCCTAATACGCGGACTTCACTCAGACCTCTTTTCCAGTTTCGGGGATATTGTGAATAGTCTGTGCGATGCCGTCTCGCATTTCCTTAATATCCACCGAGAGGGATATATAGCCCGTTTCAAAGCGGCTGCTAAAGGTTTCCTTCAACACATCTACCACCCGCTGAGCGGCATCCGTTTGGACTTCAAACGGACGGCCTTCGCGGATCATAAGATTTACATGCACAAATGAATATTCCTCATTACCATCCGCGATGCGGTACTGCGTATGTTTGATAACCCGGCTCTTGATTCCTTTTAGATTAATGGCGCCCGTGGCTACCAGCTCGGCATGCAGGCGTGCGAGCAGCGGCTGAACATCAAACTCCAGGTTGTCGGTATATTCGAGTGTTAGATGGGGCATAAAGCACTCCTTTACAATCTCGACTATTCCACCGGCGGCGTGCCGTGCGTATGAAATGACTCGATGGTCTTCAAACCCCAGGCTTGGCCTTTCTTCCTCTCTGCCTCGCTCCAGATAATTGGTTTCCAGTCCGGCGCAAGGAGCAGGCGCGCCCCTGGGCTGGCGACCTCGAACCGGTTGCCACCTGGCTCGTAAACATACAAGAAGAATGTCTGCTGGATGGCATGTTTATGTGGACCGGTCTCCATAAACACACCATGTTCCAGGCAAACATCCGCTGTACGCAATACGTCTTCTCGACTATCGACTGCATACGTAATATGGTGCAGACGCCCCTTCGCCCCGGACCAATCCTCGGAAATAGCCAATTCGTAGGTTTTATTGTTCGGCGTTAACCAGGCTGCTTTCTCTGTGCCGTCATCGAAGATGATCTGCTCGGTCAGGCACATACCCAAATACTGCTGCATAAATTGACGGTTGGCGCTCACATCGGCGGCAAGCAAGTTGATGTGATCAAGCCGGCGTAAGTTGGCGCCTCGACCGGGAAACCGGGAAGCCTGGTTCTTGAGTGCCGGGCGCAGCTCTTCGGGCGGGCTGTACCAGACCGTTTCGTAATAGATTTCCATCTTATGACCATCTGGATCGGTAAACTGGTAAGCGGGTCCATGCCCCAGGTCGCCATCACACCAAACCTGACCCAGACCTGATTTCTCCAAGGCAGCCACCCGCCGTTCGAGAGCAGGCGGACTGCTTGCACGCCATGCGTAGTGGCCCAAGCCTGGTTTTTCAGAGGCAGTCAGCTTCAGGGTATGGTGCTCGTAATCATCCCAGCCGCGCAAATACACCGAGTTATTTTGCCGGTCGCTTTGCGTCATGCCCATCACTTCGACGAAAAAACGCGCACTTTCGTCAAGCTTCGGGGTGAGCAGCTCCACATGCGCCAGGTGAGCTACATCGTGAATCGGTTCATCCAGTTTCATGGTCCCTCCTTTTGGCTTTTCTCCACATAATCTCGCAATCCATGCAGGTTGTAGGATGTTTCACCAGCGAGAAGCTTCTCACGCAGGTGCGCCTCACGCTCGTACCTCGCCTGCGCAGCTTCCAACACCGAGTAAATTCTGTCCCGCTTAATGCACACGCCACCGTCGGTATCCAAAACCACGATATCGCCTGGATGGATATCTGTTCCCCCGACCGTGACCGTGACGTTAAGCTCTCCAATGAGCTTCTTGGTTGCACCTTTCACTCTTACATAGCTGGTCCAGACGGGCAGCCCAAGCTGGACCAATCCATCCACGTCGCGGATGGCTGCATCGACCAGTATCCCGGCTGCTCGGCGGACTTTTACCTGGGTTGCCAGCAGCTCGCCAATCAATGCCACTGGACGTGGCTCTGGCATTGCAAGCACCAGCACCTCTCCAGGCTGGATTTGTTCAATCACAGCATGCACCATCAGGTTGTCGTCCTGACCGCACAAGACATTGCGAGCCGGACCGGCTGCCCGGCTGCCAGGAATGATCTGTATGAGCGGCAGATCGATCAGTCCCTCCCGCCCGGAGGCTTCGTATATCGTTGCCACGCCAAGCTCGCTCAGTTGGGCAAGCACTTCATCGCTCATAGGCTTTTTACCACCCAAGGGAGTGTGCGCTGCAGCGCCTCGGCGTATTGTACCTCTTTCAACCCAGAAATACGCCGGGCATGGTTGCCGCGCCGTGCGGCCAGCTCTGTGTAATATGTTTCCAAGTAGCTTTGGGCTCGCATGGCCTGCATGGCCTGGATTTTCTGGTCGATGACAGGTGTGATATCGATAAAGGTATTGGGCTTAAAATTGGAAAGCTCCGGCTGGTGGGGTTCGAAGTAATAGAGGTCCGGTGGACTGATCTGCTTGAAAGCGCTGGCGATGCCGGCTCCGGATGCCAGCAGGCGTGCTCTCTGCACTGCCTGGCTGGCTATGGGATGGTCGGGGTTGAATGGGTCAACCGGAGTATGGGTCAGGATGATATCCGGCTGCAACTCCCGAAACAGCTCAACCAGCCCATCCAGGGCCGTACTGGTGATATTCAATAGATAGTCTCCCAGGTCGAGGCAGCGAAATGTCGCCCCCACCGCTGCCGCGGCCTTCTCGGCTTCCTCACGCCGGATGCGCTTGACATTTTCCACGGTTTGGCCCGCTTCCTTCCACAGCTCGCCGGATTCGCCTCGCTCACCATACGATAGAGCGATAACTGTAGCGCTGCCGCCTTGAGATGTGGTGACAGCGATCGTGCCAGCCGCCCGCCAGACGAAATCGGCAGAATGCGCCCCGATGACCAAAAGTTTTCTATCCATGCACTCACTCCTACGTTACGACCTCAATGACCGAGTATCTGTCCGAAAATTTCGGGTATGTCATACCGAGTATATCCATAGCGCCAAGGCGCTCTTATTCCAGAGATGACACCTTGGTCGTTGCGAGGCGATCTTTGCCGAAGCAAACTCCGAGCCAACCGGGATGAAGATTGCTTCGTCTTTACGTTATTTCAATATTGAATCTATAAAATCTAGCACTCGCGACACATTTTCTGGAGTTTCGAACATTTCATCTCCATGTTCGGCGCCTTCAAGCAGCTCAAGTATGACCCGATCGTCCCCCAGCACCGACCTCAGTTTCGCCGCAAATTCTATAGACTGCTGGACCGGCACAACCGGGTCTTTGGTTCCATGCTGCAGCAGGAACGGCGGCGCACCGGGCCGGATATAGGTTTCAGGATTGGCTGCTGCCACTTTTTCCGGGATCTGGGTAATCATTTGGCCAAGCAGCAGAGATTCAGGGGAATTCGCTTCGCTATGACGAAACCCTGGCGGAGGGAGCAGCCCACTCGCCGCCAGCTGCTCATCCATCTTGAGAAAATTTGTGGGGCCAAACCAATCCACCACGGCTTGAATGCTGCTGGCTTGATCCGGATTGCCCAGGCTCAAGTCTTCCAATTTTGGAATTCCCGCTGAGGAACCCAACATCGAAGAAAGATACCCACCGGCGGAACCACCCCAGGATGCGATTCTCTCCGGATCGAAGCTATACTTCCTGGCGTTAGCCCGCACCCAGCGAACGGCAGCCTTGACATCGTGGACCAACGCAGGAAACAGGGCTTCCCAACTCAATCGATAATTTATAGCAACCACTGCATAGCCGCGCGGCAGCCCTTCCAGCATGGGCAGCACCTGAGCGTCCGATTTATCACACCCCATGAAGGCTCCACCATGTAGGGAGAGGATGACCGGGAGAGGTCCTTTACCTTCATCCGGCAGGTAAATATCAAGTTTCTGGGCAGGTGATAAACTGGCATAAGGAATATCCAGGTATTTTCTTTGGATGTGATGGGTATCCGCTTGAGGATGAAGTTCCTCGATAGCATAGTGGGCGCCTGGGTTAAATCGTTTTGAATTCATCAGAGATTACACCTCACAGAATGATTATTGGTACATCATCGAGCTGGCAATTTTAACCACCCCCCCGCTACAGATCGAGACGATCACAAGAAGTGGCCCTTTGCCTACATCTCTACTTTCTCAACCATCTCCTTCGCCCTTCTACTTTTCTGGTATTCATCATAACCAACTGCAGCCAGAAGCAACGCGCCTTTGACGAGATTTTGGTAAAAATCCTGAAGTCCGAAAAGCTGCATGCCATTATTTAAGACACCAATGATCATGACTCCGGTGATTAAACCCAAAATTGTACCTTCACCCCCTGCGAAACCGACACCACCCAAAAGGGCGGCAGTCAATGCATCGAACTCGATGCCTGCTCCGGTGGTTACCTGTCCGTTGAAAACCCTGGAAAG
>CAZGIX010000134.1:0-12873 GCA_964525785.1 uncultured Anaerolineaceae bacterium | reverse complement strand
GGGCGCGTAGCTCAGTTGGTCAGAGCGCACGGTTCACATCCGTGAGGTTCGGAGGTTCGAGCCCTCTCGCGCCCACCACGCCGACTGAGGTCCCCAGGGTATGCCAGCCTTGGGGGCTTTGGTTTAAAGGAGCATCTCACCGGTATGGACCGGCTGATATTGCCGGTCCATACCGGTTGTGTTGATTTACATGTACTCGCGGAACTGCAATCCGTAGCGCTTGCGGGCATCCAGCCATGCCCGGCGCAGGATCTCGTAGACCTGGTCTGGCTTGGCGATGTTGCGCAGCACGATACTGGGATCGGTCTTATCCTGCCCATGGATGAAAATGTCGCCGATCCCCAACATGCGCTCCGTCATGCCCTGCTTGTAGTCGATGTCCTGGATGCGGATCAGCTCGAAGTTCTCGATATCCCGCCCAAACAATCCCTGACGGGTCTTCAGCCGCTCTGAGGTCAGCACGTAGTATTCGACCAGGGAAAGGAACGGGCGACCTTCCCACAGCACTTTCTCGCCGAACTCGTCGGCGGGCTCTTCTTCTTTCTTTAGTTCTGTGGCCTCATCCAGCATGGTATTTACCGACATCAAGACGTTGTCGGCGATCTTGCCGACCAGCTTCTCCTGCTGCTCCTGTGGGATGGTGGACATATCTACCCCACTCTGGGCGACCGCTTGCCAGATGCTGCTGATGATTTGCTGCCGGATCTTTTCGATCTCCATTGGGTACCTCCATGTGAGAATGGTATTCACGGTTGTGGCTTACAAATTCAATTTTAGTAGCTGGAGGGGATTGGGTCAATCCCCAGACAGTGAAATTGCCCCTGAAATCATGCAACCTTTTCAGGCGCTTGCCATCTAAGAATATGGACCAACCATCACAATAGGATTTACCCACTTCCTCCCTCAACTGCGTAAATCCTACACAATTAACACATCAATCAAAAAAGAAATATAGGAGCGTTTTGCCATGTCTTACATAAACCAAGCAAGTTGGGACCGTATCGTGCGAATAGCCCTGGGGATCATTCTGCTCTACCTGGGGTGGGCAGGTGTGGTCCCGGGCGGTCTCGGGGTATTCCTGAAAGTGATCGGGTTTGTGCCCCTGATCACTGGGCTGGTGGGGTGGTGCCCGCTGTACGCACTCCTCAAAGTCAGAACCAACAAAGTCTGATCGGATCGCGGCCTTTGAAAGAGGCGGGTGAGCGTCGCTGCCCGGCCCTCAGCCGCCTCGTTCTTTATTATGGAGAGTTGTGATGGAAAAAGAAGCGTTTTTTGAGAAGCTGCACCAGAACCCACGACCTGTGGTGGTCGATATCTGGGCGCCTTGGTGCATGCCGTGCCGCGCAATCGCGCCCAGCCTGGAAAGCCTGGGGGGGCAGTTTGATGGTCGTGTGGATTATTGGAAAGTGAACGCGGATGAGAGCCTAGACCTGGTCCAGTCTCTGGGAGTGCGCAGCATCCCGACAGTTATCGCATTCCGGGGTGGGCAGGAGGTCGCGCGCCGTATTGGTGCTCAGCCGAAGATTGCGCTTGGGGAGCTCTTCGAAGCGGCGCTGACCGGCGCAGTCCAGTTCGAGCCGGGGCTGGCGCCTCTCCAGCGGATGCTGCGGCTGATTGCCGGAGCCGGTTTGTTGATTCTCGGCTGGCAGGCAGGACCTTCGATTATTTTGCTGGCTGTATCTGGGGTAGTATTGTTCAGCGCCGTGTACGACCGCTGTCCGGTCTGGCGGGCGCTGTCGCCTCGCTTAGCCCGGTTGTTTCACCGTCCACAGGCAACGCAGGTCAAGTAGCGTAATATTACAGGTCCCCGCCGAGGACTTTTTCGCCGGTGGGACCAGGACTGCCCCCTGCCGGTTCGATGGTCACCCCGAAAGAACGGTAGCTCGCTAAGGGTTCCGGGGAGCCGATCCATTTAGCGCCGTACCCGCCTTCATCGACGGAGAAAACGCCCCCACTGGTGCGCTCGCCATCCTTTGTCAGCCAGAGCTGGTATTGCTGCGTCTCGTCCAATACCGGCAGCCGGTCCACAACCAGCGTGCCATGCTCGCCATCCAGGCTGATCACCAGCAGCCCCGTGGCGTCCGGAGTGAATTCAGTGCCTTCCAGGGGGACTGTTCTAAGTGTGTTCAGGTACTGGTCAGCCATCTGCTGGTAGCTCATCTCTACCCGGTCAAGGCGCTGCCACAAGAACAGGTTGCTGGCGCCCAGCAGCAGGACCAGCGCCAGACCAACCATCCCCCAGGCAGGTGCGTTTAAGGATAGGCTTTTCTTAAGCATCTGCCACCAGCCTGGCTGGGGTGCAGGCTCTGCCGCCTTTGAGAGCCTGGCTTGCCGCAGGATGCTTTCCTTGAGATGGCCCGGCGGCTCGAATTCCGTGACTGCCAGGGGCAGAGCATCGACCACTTCGCTGTAAGCGCGCAACTCGGTGCGGCAACTAGCACACGCGTCCAAATGGACGCTTACCCGGCGCGCATCCGCATCGTCCAATATACCCAGTGCATAAGCTGGGATCAAATCCAGGACATGCTCATCTACCAACATAAAAGGCCCTCTCAACCATTATACGCAAATCCCGGGTGCTTAGATTTCACCATTTGGGATCGTCCCTGCGTGCAGCATCTGGCGCAGCTTCTGCATCGCCAGCCGGATGCGGGTCTTGACTGTTCCTAAGGGTTCGCCCAATAATTCTGCGATCTCCGTGTGTGTATAACCCTGGAGATAAGCCAATGCCAGCGCCTGGCGCTGCTCTTCCGGGAGCTGATTCAAGGCGCTGCGGATCTGGTGCCGGCGCTGGGAAGCCTCTACCTCGTCTTCGATATCGAGCGGGTCGGGCAGCTCCAACTCCTCCTCGGCCCAAGGAGCGCGGTTGCCCTCCGGGCGCACGCTCTGGCGGCGCAGGACATCGATCGACCGGTAGCGTGCGATGCTGGCAATCCAGGTGATCACCTTGCCCTGTTCGGCGCGATAAGTTTCAGCCTTATGCCAGATGCGCAGGTATACGTCCTGGGTAATCTCTTCCGCGGTGGAGGGATCGCCAACCGCATTCAGCGCCATGCTGAAAACCAGACGCCCATAACGATTGTACATCTCGCCGAGGGCATTCTCCTGTGCCTGAGCGATGAGCTGCAGCAGCGTCTCGTCGTCTGCTTTTTGATAATCCACCGCGTATCCTGTCGCCAATAGAGTGTATCCCGGTTCGGATTATACTCGCTCTCGGATAAATAATCGGAATTGCTGGGTTAATTGTCCAATAAGATTGGGTGAACGATTCCTGTGTTATCATCCAGTTTCGTGAGGTATCTGATCGTATGCGAATGATCTGGGATTGGAGCGTAGGGTTACCTTGAAGCGCCGAGAATTCTTGAAAGTAGCTGCTTCCGCGGTAGGTGCACTGTGGATCAAGCCCTGGGCGCGCCTTTTCACGCTGCCAGATTTCCCTGTCGCAGAACGGTTGGGGCGGGTGGTGTGGTGGGGCACTGAGCTGAAGACGCGCCCGAGTACGAACAGCACCACACTGCGCTCCCTGGTCGAAGACGAGCTTTTCCCCTGGTTGCGGGAAGTGGTTGGAAGCCATCCGACCGAGATCAACCAACGCTGGGTGGAGACCCCTGAGGGCTATATCTGGTCTCCACATTTGCAGCCGGCGGAAAACCGGCCCAATATCCCGCTGGAAAGCCTGCCGCAGACCAGCCTGGGTCCCGGGATGTGGGCCGAGGTGACCGTTCCGTATGTCGATCTGCTCCTGGATAACCCGCCGGCGCGCGCTCCCTGGCTGGACTATAAAGTGAAAACGGGCATCCCTGCCCGCCTGTATTACAGCCAGGTGGTGTGGGTCGACCAGATTCGCCGCGAAACGGATGGGCAGGTATGGTACCGCGTCAATGAGCGCTTTGGGTATGGGGATATCTTCTGGGCAGACGCTCAGGCCTTCCACCCCATTGACCCGAGCGAAATCGAGCCGATCAGCCCGGATGTGGAAAATAAGCGCGTGATGATCGACGTACCACACCAGAGCATGTCTTGTTACGAGGGTAGCCGGGAGGTGTACTTCGCGCGAGTCTCCACCGGCGCCTTGTTCAATGCCAGCGGCCAGCGCGTGGAGACCTGGGCGACGCCAGTAGGTCCGCACCCGGTCTGGCGCAAGATGGTCTCCCTGCATATGAGCGGCGGTACGACCGGCGGCGGCTGGGATCTGCCGGGGATCGGCTGGACGACCCTGTTCGTCGGCGAAGGGGTTGCCATCCATTCTACATTTTGGCACAACAACTTTGGCGTGCCTATGTCGCGCGGCTGCATCAATGCTCGCCCCCAGGGCGCTCTCTGGGTGTTCCGCTGGACCCAGCCCCTGGTGCCTTACGACCCCGGGGATGTCACTGTGCCCCTGCCGGGTGGTACGATAATAGAAGTATCAGAGTATTGACCGCACGAGCCTGGTGAAATCTCGACCATCCGATATCTGGACACGGATGGCGCGGATTTGTCCGGACACAGCAGAATTATCAGGCTGCCTGCGGCGCCGGCGAGATTCGTGTCCGGTGAACTGCCAACACAAACTCGCCGGAGTCCAGTAAACAAAATACAGCCGGATGGCAATAGCATCCGGCTGTATTCTTCGACTGCTGGTCATTATTCGGTGGGATTTCCAGACAAGAACTGATCGATCACCTGCTGGAATGATTCATACGGCTGCGCCCCGAGCATTGGCTGTCCATTGATCAGGAAGGCCGGTGTGCTGCTCACGCCGATCGACTGGGCGATCTGGGTAGATTCCTGCACAGCCTGGGTGTGTTTACCCGAATCCAGGCACTCGTCGAACGATTGGGTGTCCAGCCCCAGGTCTTTGGCAAAGCCTTTGAGGTTGTCTTTGCTGAAAGCGCCCCGGTTCTCGCCATCCTGGCTTTCGAAGAGCTTGTCGTGGAATTCCCAGAAGGCGTCCTGGTCGGCGGCGCACTCGCTGGCTTCCGCCGCCCAGCCGGACTCATCACCCAGGAAAGCCATATGCCAATAGCCCAGGCGTACTTTACCCTGACTGACATAGTTTTCGATGATCTGACGACCCGCGTCAGTGGCAAATTTGCCGCAGTAGGGTCATTGAAAATCGCTGAATTCGATGATGGTCACCGCCGCCTGCTCATCTCCCTGGAAGTGCTTGATCTGGGGGAGCAGGTAATCCATCAGCTCCTGCAGGTTGGCGGGCTGCTCGGTGGTTTGCGCTGCGGAGTCCGGCTGGCTGGTCGTGGCAGCGGTGGGCGCCGCGGCAAGCGGAGTGGGCGCCTCGGCTTCTGCAGGTGTAAGCATGGGCCGCAGGAAATAACCCGCTGCCAGACCGATCACCAGCATCAGCAAGCCGACGACCGGCGTGACCCACGACTGGATGTTGATGGTCAGGGCAGGACTCTTGGGCTTTGGCTCCTCGGTCCCGATATCGCTGACCTCGTCATCGTATTGGGTCCCGATATCGTTTGTTTCGTCATCTACATTCATAGTTCGATCGCGTATCCTTTCTCACCGGGGCGCCTGGCGCTTAACCCGTTAGCCCGCTCAAGGGATGTGATGCTGAATTATACACGTGTGCATCCCAGAAGTTAATTTTTGGTGGATAAGAGTCTGATTAGTGTACTTTGGCACGATTTTTAGAGACGATTGTCGATTGACGCTCAGCGTAGTCCTTGCTATATTCGATAAAATCTGCCCATGAAGGGAGGACACTCTCCAGCGGCATGAGTTTTCCTCTCGACGGATACAAGAGCTACCAGTGGGTCATATAGGCTTTTAACGATGGCAAACCAATATCTCTACGATCTGACACAGAAGCAATTGCCAACATCCATTGGAAATAAAGCCGAGAATTTAAAGAGATTATCCGAGAAGCATTTCCGTATTCCAGCTACACGTGTCTGTACCTGGGGCGCCTACGAGTTATATGCCAGGGGAGACACCGCTGTGCTGGAGGTAGTTGCCGATCAGCTACGAGGATTTATTGACCCGGAAAAGGGTTATGCGATTCGCTCATCAGCCAACGTAGAGGACAGCTTTGAGCATTCTTTTGCTGGTCAATTCAGGAGCTTCCTGGATCTGCGCGGTGAGACCGAAATTCTGGAGGCTATACGATTGGTCTGGGAGCAAACAAGCTCGCCAATGGTAGATGCCTACCTTCAACGCTTACCACCGGACCATCGTGATCTGAAAATGGCGGTCATAATACAGGAAATGGTCTCCCCACAGATCTCTGGCGTAGCGTTCAGCCGTAATCCGCTCACCGGTCTGGATGAGATCGTGGTTGAGGCGGTCCACGGAAGTGGGGAGCTACTGATGCAAGCGGGGGAGACCCCTTTGCGCTGGATTTACAAATGGGGTGAATGGATATGCCAGCCTGAGAACAGGGAGATACCGATTGAATTACTCCAGGTTGTGGTTGACCAGACCACTGCCATCCAGAAGGCCTTCAAACAGGAGGTAGACCTGGAGTGGGTGTACGATGGCTCGGAATTGTACTGGGTGCAGATGCGTCAGATCACTTCGCTCGGCGATCAGGCAGTGTACTCTAACAAGATCGCCAAGGATATGCTCCCGGGTATTATCAAGCCATTAGTATGGTCTGTGAACACTTCAATTATCAATCCTACCTGGGTTGAATTGATCGAAGAGGCGGTTGGCAAAAGCGGGATTGACCCAACCAGCCTGACCAAGGCGTTCTACTACCGTACTTACTTCAATATGGCAGCTTTTGGGCGTGTTTTTGAGCGGCTTGGCATGCCTAGCGATTCTCTCGAGGCGATGATGGGCATCTCAAGAGATGCCAGGAAGAAGCATCGATTTAAGCTCACCCCCCAGATGCTGCTGTGCCTGCCGAGGTTGGCGCGATTTCTAGCAGGAAAGTGGATGTTCTCCAGCCGGATCGAAAACAGCCTGCCGGCAATCGAAAATGGCTACCGGGCGATTGCTTTAGAGAGAGAAAAGATGCTGGATGAGCAGCGCCTGCTGGTTGATATTGATCAGCTCAAGAATCTGACCAGGCGAGCAGCCTACCTCAACATTGTTGGACCGCTGTTGATGTTTATGCACAATGGCATGCTGCGCAGGCAGCTGAAAAATCTGGGATTGGATTACGAACGCCTGGATTTGATGCATGGGGTAGAAGAGCTGAAGCGCTACAATCCCGGTTATCATCTGGATTGCCTGAGCAGGCAGTTCAACCAGCTATCCCCGGCTATCCAGGAACGCATTCGCCAGTCCAGCTACGTCCAATTCCAGCAGATTGAGGGCATTGAGGATTTTCAAGCGGGAGTGGCAGCTTTTCTGGAGATGTTCGGTCACTTGAGCGACAGCGGTAACGACTTTTCATCCGTTCCATGGCGTGAAAACAGCAATCTGATCCTGCAGATGATCACCAACTACACAGGGAAAGCAGATGGCGATGCGGACAAGCTGGTTATCGACCATCTGCCGGTCAAAGGAATGCACCGCTGGAGATTGAACCAACTATCCGGCAGGGCGCGCCAGTACCGCCTATACCGGGAGCGGATCAGCTCGGTGTACACTTTCGGATACGGACTGTTTCGCGATTTTTACCTGACATTGGGCGATTTGCTGGTGCGGAGAGGTGTTCTGGGTGAGCGTGAGGATATTTTTTATCTCTACGAATCGGAAGTTCGCTCGGCGATCAACACGCGGGAAGCCCTCCCGGATTATGCCGCCCTGGTCAAACAGCGCAGAGCTGAAATAGGGCAGTATCGAGATATCGCGCTGCCAGACCTGATCTTCGGAGACCAACCACCGCCAATCAACATAAATGCAAGCCAGATCCTCTATGGTACGCCTACTTCGCGCGGTTATTACACCGGTCCGGTCAAGAACGTGAGCGGGATCGGCGATTTCTATAAAGTAGAAGCTGGTGACGTGGTGGTGGTGCCATATTCGGACGTTGGCTGGACGCCATTATTCGCCCGTGCCGGTGCGGTGATTGCAGCTGCGGGTGGAATTCTCTCTCACTGCTCAATAGTTGCCAGGGAGTACAACATCCCGGCAGTCGTGTCTGTGGCTGGTGTTGGGTGCCTGCGCGATCAAATGCAGGTAACGGTTGATGGGTACCGCGGCGAGATCCTGCTGCACGGGACTGACTAGAACTGGATTGGCGGTTTGTTGCAATAACTCTATTCTGGTGCTCAACTGATTGATGTGATGGAGATATGAATGGAACCAGAAACCACAATTGTGCTTGGAATAATCGGCTACTTGCTTGGCTCGCTCTCGTTCGGGCGCATCGTCGCCAGGTTGGTCAATCCACGCGTTGATCTCGATCATGTCGAGATGGAGATTCCGGGGGCGCCTGAATCGTACCAGTTGAAGTCGATAGGGGGGAACACGGCGTCAATCAAGCTGGGTGGTAGGGTTGGCTGTGCGATCGGCATCCTGGATATCTTGAAGGTATTCCTGCCCACCCTGGTCACTCGGGTGATCTACCCCGATCAATATTATTCCTTGATTGTTGCGACAGCTGGTTTTATCGGTCATTGCTGGCCAATTTATTATCGTTTTAAGGGCGGCAGGGGGATCTCAGCATTTTATGGGGGTCTGTTTGTTATTGATCCTCTAGGTGCTCTCGTCGTCGCGGTCAGCTCAATGATCATCGGTATGCTGGTCCTGAAGGAGTTGTTGTTTGCTTATGTCGGTGGCGTACTCCTGGTGATCCCATGGTTGTGGTTTACCACCCACAATCCATATTACATGATTTACGCTCTGGCTGTTAATGTGCTGTTCATTGTGGCAATGATTCCTGAATTCCGCCAGATTATCGAGCTCAGGCGGAAATACGGGAAAGGCGACATGAAAGCCAGTATGGAAACATTCCCGATGGGGCAGCAAATGATCCGGTTGATGAATGTTTTCAATAGAAAAAACAACGCTGCGAGCAATGATTCTCGGAGGGAATAATGCCCGTCTTAGAGGCCAGGAAGCTGGTCAAACAGTATCTCTTAGGTAAGCATCAGGTCAACGCTTTAAGTGGGGTGGATTTCATTGTTGAAGCGGGCGAGTTCGTCGCCATCATGGGACCGTCAGGCAGCGGCAAATCCACTTTGCTCCACCTGATCGGTGGATTGGACAAGCCATCCGGTGGAGAAGTCACCCTGGCAGGTCACCAGCTTTCGATATTAAAGGATAAACAAGTTACTCAGATACGGCGCCGAAATGTTGGATTTGTATTTCAATTCTTTAACTTGCTGCCAACGTTGACGGCTGGAGAGAACATCACCCTGCCCTTGCTCATCGATGGGAAAAATCTGCGCAAGTATCAGGAGCGCCTGGATGCGCTCCTGGAGCTAATCGGTCTCACAGGGCGGAGCCGGCACAAACCGGACCAGCTATCCGGCGGTGAACAGCAACGTGTAGCCCTGGCGCGCGCGTTGATCACTGAGCCGGCGATCTTACTGGCTGATGAACCGACCGGGAACCTGGATTCGAAGACCGGAACCACCATTATGGAACTGCTGAGACGCTCGTGCGACGAGCTTGGGCAGAGCATTGTGGTGGTCACACATGACGCTCGGGCAGCCTCTTATGCTGACCGGGTAGTCTTCTTGCGAGATGGGGCTATTGTAAGCGAACTCTATATGGATAAAAGCGCCGCCCAAGGGGATAGCTTGCGCCGGATCATCGATGAGCTCGAAAAACTGGAGTCGCTCGGGGCTGAAGCGGTTCAGAGCATATGAAACTGGAACGGCTTTTAACCTTGCGATCGCTGCGCAGCCGCCCGCTGCGCTTACTGCTCAGTTTGTTTGGCATCGTCCTGGGAGTTGCGGCGATTCTATCGATCAGCATCACCAACCAGACCGCGATGGAGTCTGTGAACCGCGTCTTTAAAGATACATCTGGCAAAGCCAACCTGATCGTCACCAGCAGTGAGATCGATTCGCGTGGGTTTTCGGAGAAGATCCTGAACCGAGTTGCGTCTTACAGCGGGGTCGATGCAGCCGTCCCTTCCGTGCAAATCCAGACCATCTTGGTGGGAGATGCTGCGCCTTCTCAGGTGGGGATGAGCTTTTTTGGGATGGAAGCTGGTGGTCTGAGCCTGTATGGGATTGATCCACAGCAGGATCCGTTGGTGCGCAGTTACACCATCACCTCAGGGAGCTTTCTCTCGCCAGACCAGGACGACTCGGCCGAAATCGTGCTGGTGGATAGCTATGCGGATGAGCATGACCTGAAGGTGGGTGATGCGGTAGAGATCGATACTGAAGCGGGGCTGGAGCAGCTCCGCCTGGTCGGCTTGATAGCAAAAGAGGGACCGGGGCAAATCAACAATGGTGCATTTGGGGTGATTCCCCTTGCCACAGCTCAGAAGCTCTTCTATCGGGAAGGCAAAGTAAGCCAGATCGATGTGCTTGCTGTGCCCGAATTCTCCGGGACCGAAGCTTTGGATTCCTTGCGCACAAGCCTGCAATCTTACCTTGGAAAGGATTATTCGGTGCTTTACCCGGCTTCGCAGGGGCAGCGCATGACCCAAATGCTGGGCAGTTACCAGATCGGTTTGAACTTCCTGAGCGGTATGGCGTTGTTCGTTGGGGCTTTTCTTATCTACAATACCTTCTCGATGACCGTGGTAGAGCGAACTCGTGAGTTCGGCATGCTGCGGACTATCGGTATGTCGCGCAATCAGGTGACACGCCAGGTATTAATAGAAGCAGTGGTCTTAGGCATTGTGGGTACGGCATTAGGGATTGGTCTGGGTGTGTTAATGGCTCGCGGCCTGACAGGAGTAATGGAACTGATCCTTGGACTCGCGCTGACGGACATTGCTGTGCCCATTCATGCGGTCATTACCAGCGCAGTGGTTGGTCTGGCGGTCACGCTAATAGCGGCAATCATACCTGCCTGGCAAGCAGGCAAGATTTCACCTCTAGAGGCTTTGCGCATACGCGCAAGCAGCAATGAGGGCTGTTTGATCCGGTTTGGTTGGATTATCGGGTCCATCCTGCTGCTCGTTTCGACGTTTATCCTGATCATGAACCCGTTCCCTTATGATGTCCAGTTCCGTGTGGGAAGCATGGTGGTGGTTATGCTTTTCCTGGGCGGCACGTTGTTAATCCCAGCTACGGTCAGCATCTGGGTACGAATGATTCATCCCATTATGAGATTGGTCTATGGGAACATCGGACGCCTGGGCAGCAGCAATATACAGCGCTCCAGGCTGCGCACGACCCTGACCGTGTCGGCACTGATGGTGGGGGTGGCGATGATTATCGTGGTCTGGGCGATGACGGATTCATTCAAGGGAGACCTCGACCAGTGGCTGAAGGGGTACATTGGCGGCGACTTGTATGTAACCTCCTCGCGGCCCATGGGTAGGGATGTATGGAAGAAACTGGAGAGCGTCCTGGGGGTCGAAGCTGTTACCCCTGTGCGCTATTTTGAAGTGGACTGGATAAATCCATCCTCCCAGGAGGAGCGCATTTCGTTCATGGCGTTTGATCCTGCCAGTTATAGCCAGGTGACCTCCTTCATCTTCAGCCAGGCAGACCCGGATGCTAATGGGTCTTTACGGGCGGTGGCGGCGGGAGGAAAGGTCCTGATCTCCAGCGTAATTGCTGAGAAGTATGGGCTTGGGGTCGGCGACTCAATTAACTTGATCACCAGGGTCGGACAGCGCCCGTTTGAGGTGGCCGGAGTGGTGGTCGATTACTTCAACCAGGGGCTCGTGATCAGCGGAAGCTGGGCAGACATGGAGAGGCATTTCCGCCAGCATGACGCCAATGCGTTCCTGGTAAAAATTACACCAGGTCTTGAACGGGCGGCAATGCGCGAGCGCATCGACCAGCTATACGGCAAGCGGGAGCACCTGACTATTGAGACTAACCAGGATATTATGGGTAAGGTATCGACCCTGATGGAGCAGGCGTTCCGCATGTTCGACGTGCTGGCCTTAATTGCTATGCTGGTCGGTTTTTTTGGGATCGTCAATACTCTTACCATGAACGTCATCGAGCGCACACAAGAGATCGGGATGCTGCGCGGGGTGGGGATGACCCGAGGGCAGGTCGTTCGGATGATCCTGGCAGAAGCTGCACTGATCGGTATTATCGGCGGTGTGTTGGGATTGGTGTTTGGGGTGATCCTATCGCGCATATTTCTGCTGGCAATGACAGCGATGTCGGGGTACAAGTTGACCTATCTCTTGCCTCTTCAGCGCATTTTCCTGGCGGTCTTGTTAGCATTCCTAGTTTCGCAAGTAGCCGCCTCGCTTCCGGCAGCGCGAGCAGCGCGCATCCGAATATTGGAAGCCATTCAGTACGAATAAAAAGATACTACATAGTGCCAGAACTGGCTCCACAGGATCTGCTGATGAAAGCAGCCGAAATTCCCACACTACAGTCTGCATGGGATCAATTCAGCCGCCGGTAGCAGGGATCACCCGAAAGCCCATTGCGGCAAAGTGGCTGTCGAAGGTGAACGCTTCTTCGATGCCGTGTTCCTGCATGACCACAAAGCTGACCGCATCGGTAAAGCTGAAATCCTGGTCGCTATGTTTCTCCAGGATCGCCTCTGCCTGGGTCTCCAGGCTGGCATCCGAACAGACCTTCTGCAGGCGCGGGCTTCCGCGCAGCGAGCTTAACAGGCGCATTGCCTGGGCGTGCCCACCGGCGCGCCGGATGATGATATAGGCTTCGGCGACCACCAGGTTGGTGGTCAGGAAAACGCGCCGCTCACCCAGCAATCGGTTGTATGCTGCCCGGGCAGCAGGGTGGTATTTATCGCCGGCATCGCTGACGGCGATCCAGGCGCTGGTGTCAACGAACACCTCACGACTCATGGCCGCTCTCGTTGGTCATCATTTTAACCAGCACCTGGTCCTGCTTTTCTGACAGATCGCCGGCG
>CAZGIX010000133.1:7915-12965 GCA_964525785.1 uncultured Anaerolineaceae bacterium | reverse complement strand
CGGAAGCTGACTCGGGCAAGGGCGCGCAAGATTGGTAAATCTTCTTGCTGAAATAGCCGGAACGAGAAACCGGAATTTTGCCTGGTTGCAGATTGGAAGTTTTTGAGATCTTGTTCAAATACAACCCGGACATCTACCAGGTGAAAGTGATTATCTTCTGCAAGTCTTATCGTGACGTCATCCGAACCATCAGCCAGGAAGTACAAGCAGTCTATAGTATGACGATCACACCATTGAAGCACTGCTTGTGTACTTTCATCATCAATCTGATTGGATTTCACTCGCCCAATCCTGCAGCCAAAGAAATCCGAATCCCACTCTAAAAACTGACAGACATCATTGCGGACCAGATTATGATCCATTGTCCCTCTCCGATCTCTCAGTCCAATTTCTGCCCGTAGCTGCGCATTACCTCGAGCAGGCGATCCAGCGGTATGGCCTCCACCGTATGCCCGTCGACGCCAGTAGTAGTCGTTGCCGCGCAGAGAGCATTCAAAATTGCCTCTTCGGTGGCATCAGCCACCGATTCGAACAGCGCATCAAGGGCGTGGTCGGGCAGTGCGCTCACAGCGATCGGATCGCGCTTGTCTGGCAGACCATAGAGACCGCGGTTGGCAGTCGAAAATGCGAGAAAAATATCCCCGCTGGTGTTCTCCCCTAACCCGCCGGCACGCCCGACACCAATCGAAGCCCGCTGGGCAAGGCGCCGGCATTGGTGCGGAAGGATAGGCGCATCAGTGGCGATAACGACGATGATCGAGCTCGTGCCTGTCAGGGTTGGAAAAAAAGATGCGTATGGTTCAGGGACATCCCTACCGGGAATCTCTTTGCCAACCGGGACGCCGTTCACCCGCAGCAACCCGCGCTCGCCCTGGTTGGCCTGCACGAGCACACCTACCGTCCACCTGCCGGAAGCATTCGGCAGAATCCGTGAAGCAGTACCAATACCGCCCTTGAACCCGTGGCAGATCATCCCCGTACCCCCACCAACACAGCCTTCTTGGACAGGCCCGCTCGCCGCGGCATCCAGAGCAGCGCGCACATGTTCGCGGCGTACGTGCATGCCCTTGATATCATTCAGCCAGCCATCCCAGGTCTCAGCAACGACCGGGAGGCCGAACGACGCTTCGTATGCAAGCAATGCCTCGTGTACCGCGCCCACGCTGAATGTGCTGGTGGTCGCGATCACCGAGGAAAGCATGCCGGATTCACCAACCCAGGCTAAACCAGTCATCTCACCGCAGCCGTTGAGCACATGGTAGCCGGCGAACATGGGGTCCCGGGCGACATTCTCCCCGGGGATGATGACCGTCACGCCAGTCCGTACCGGGCCTTGCCCTACCACCAGCCGGCCTTCACCGCTGATCAATGTCGTATGCCCGACCTGTATACCTGGAACATCCGTAATGGCATTCCAGCGACCCGGCCTCAGCCTGCCGATAGAGATTCCCAGATCGCGGGCACGAGGCCGATGTGCGCTTGCTGATGGTTGCGCGGCTGAATCTGTCATTCTTTTTCACCCTTGTCAGGCAAATGTCGTTGTGCTGAGCGTCTGGCTGCAGCTTCCACGAAAAAGAGAGTACATACAACTACATACCAAATGAGTACGTCGAAGACCAGTGCCAGGGGCTGAACAGTATCAATGGAGTAATCCGTACAAAACCTCCCCCGCCTCCACAGGGACCACGATATGCCGTTGCCAAATCACCTTCACCAAGGCAGGCAGGGCTACCCGATCGTTTCCAGGTCACCGAGGAGCTGCTCTTTAGCATCTGTATCGCTGATCCTTTCAGCCACCTGTCGTGCCGCCATTAAATACCCCTTCATCTTCTCGCGGTCGCCAGCCAGCATCTCAGCCCGCGCCAGGGCTTCATATGCATATGCAAGGTAAAACGGCGGGATGTCCTCTCCCTGGCTGGCTTCCAGACAGAGCTCCCCATACCGACGGGCGTTGTCGACTTGTCTCAGCAAAGCATAAACGCGCGCTGTCTGCCAGTATCCAATACACAGGTTCTTCAGAGTGTAATCCGATCTCTGGATCCAATGCCAAGTAGAAGCCATGCTCAGGCGGATCATCTCCTCATCTTCCTGGGGGGTGCGGTCGGATTTATCGATAAGATCCCAGGCGCGGTTGAAGCACTCGGCTGAAAAATAGCGATGGGAAGCATCTACGTCGAAATCGGGCTTTTTATTCATCGATACCTCCAAGATCTCAATTTTCTGATTTTCTAGTGTATCAATAAAAGGGGCAGGTAAGTCGATTGCGATTCGACCAGGACTGTCGTATTTGCCACCATAGAGCTGGCAGCATTTTGGGCTGTGACAGTAGCGGTAAACAATCCATGGAAAGCATTAATACCTGCAAGATTTACTTGTTCACAGCATTAAGTCAACCTTCTATCCAATCACATTCTAAGGTAACATCGATTTCAGATTAATGCTGCTAATTCTAACCTAATTGGTCGTCCTCTACCCGATGCAATTTTTACTCAGCTTCCTCGAATGTGACCCCTTCGGCAAATCCGACGCCTTTGATAAAACCACGCGCCCGTTCAGTTAGCGGATATCCATTGCCAAGAGTCTCCCAAAATGCCGGGCTGTGATTTGGGTGCAGTCTGTGCACCAGCTCATGGGCGATCACATAGTCGATCACCCAGTCAGGCCAGGATTTGATCTTCTCGCTGATGCGGATATGCCCATCGGTCGGGCCCCCGGTCGTGCAGCTCCCCAACCGGCTTTCCATATTCCCTACCCAACGGATAGCGCGCCAGGTGATAGCCCCATGGAAATATTTACGGTTTATCTGATCAGCTCTGAGCTGAAGCTCTGTATCCGTGCGTCGCTCAGCTATCTTATTCTGGTTTTTGAGCTGTTCTGCCAGATGGTCGATTAGCCTGCCGATCTGGGATTTCGGCAAACGGTATGGAATGCGCATGAATATGCTACCATCTGCCTGCCTCACCCAGCGTGAAGATTTGGTCAAGCGCTTATCCCGGTGGATCAGCACCAGGACCTGTCTGTTATTTGTATCTGTCAGCGTGTATTTCTGATCGGGCACGTTGATCCCTACCATTTACGGACAATCTACGGCTGAGCTATAATCCTGTCACAGCACGCTGCACAAAGGCGAGGATCGCCATAACAAAGAAGAGAGCCACAGCCAGAATACTCCAGCCACGCCCAGCATATGCAGCGATCCCGATCATCCCGCCCGAGGCAGCAAAGAATAATACCACGTAGCTGATAACCATCCAGCGCACCTGCCGGAAGTCAATTTTAAGGATGTAATCCAACAGCAGCTCCACCACCAGCCAGACCAGCATCAAGCTGATTTGTATATAGTACAGGAGGGGGCGTTCATGTTGTGGTGCCTTCAGGAGCAGATAGATTAATGGCAAGGCTAGAAGAAACTCGATATAACCAATCCAATGACCATATTGCGTTTTGCCAGCCAGTCTGGAGATAAACACAAGAATGGCTGAAGCAAAGAACACAATAGCAGCTATTGCTCCAATAAGATTAGTCTTCTCAAGCATGTTGCTCCTCCTCTGCTGTCCTGATCTGTGGTTCCAACCTATTGCGGTTTATCAGTTAATCACCGCGCCGAACATTGGCAAGCTTTTTCTTGGGAATTTCTCTTTGATCAGGCGTAGTACCTCATCAGGTTGGCAAGTCGCGAATACGACATCGCGTACAGGACCCTATGATCCCATCCAGAGGGGTCTTATCGGATGTTCAGGCGACGGTAAAGGATGTTCGCCCATTGTTCGGCAATGTGCCCCGGTTCGAAATCTCGCATCGCTCGCAGCCTACCAGCTCCCCCCATTTTTGTGGCAAGGTCCGGTTCGCGCACCAGGGTGAGCAGGTGCTCTGCCAGGCAGTTCACATCACCAGGGTCAGCCAGAAGTCCGGTCTCACCATCGACCACCATCTCGACCACCCCGCCTGAGCGGATTGCCACCACCGGCAGTCCAGCAGCCATTGCCCCCAGGAAGACAAGGGGTAGGGCATCGAATTGGGTGGGCAGGCAGAAAATGTCAGCCCCAGAGAAGACGCGGGGCAAATCCGGCTGAAAACCTAAGAATGTGGTGCTTTCGGATATACCCAGCTCGATGACCATTTGTTTGATCTTCACCTCATAATCGGTGCCTGTGGTCCCGGTGCCGCAGATTGCTAGGCGGAGTTCGGGCGCCTGCTGGTGGGCGATGGCAAAGGCTTTTAGAAGCTCCGGGTAGCCTTTGTAGGGATCGATTCGGGCAGCTGTCAGGACGATTGGGCATATCTCAGGACAGCCCAGCAGGTTGTGCAGCCACTCCCGATCCTTGGGGATGGCATACTCATGCAAATCCGCACCATGCAGCAAAGTCTCGATCTGGCGAGTCTGCACACCCTGCTCGAGAGCAGACTGGCGCACATACTCCGAACAGGCGATTAAGTTCGGCGTCATTCGAAGGATGCGTAAGATCCCGGATCCCAGCCAGGGTCCAACCGGGTAAGAGATGTGGATGATGTGAGGAATGTGGTACAGCCTGGAGGTCAGCCAACCCAGATAGACCTCATAGAGCTGCTGAGAGGAGTAGAGCACATCCGGCTGGAACTCAATCACCCTTCTGCGGAGGAAGCCGAACGAGCCTGGAAGAGCACGCAGCATCATCGTCGCCCGTCGGATTTTTGACGGTTTTGGATCCAGGCTCATGTCCCGGCCAAAATCCCAGGTGATCGTATCCTCCTGAGACTTCGGAGGGAGCGTAAGTTTCTTCTGCTGGACAAAGCTACAGGTCACCCGTGCGGGGTCGACGTTGTCTGCCAGCAGGCGGTGGACAGCATATTCACTGGTATGCTCACGGGAAGCATGTAGAAATAAGACGCGCATAGAGGACAAGATCGATATTATGAAAGATTATTTTCCTGATGAGAGCGAGGGATGAGCATCCAGCAGGCACAGCACTATCCTTTACAGGTATTCTATCAAAGAATGGCTGTTAGATAGAAGGTATTGCCTCCAACCGCAATCCACCCAGGCGCCTGCTGGCGATGACCTGCTGGGCGC
>CAZGIX010000133.1:0-7815 GCA_964525785.1 uncultured Anaerolineaceae bacterium | reverse complement strand
GGCGCACTGCTGGGCGGTATGACCGGAAGCGGAAGTTCCAGCAGCAGCGCTGGCAGTGGGTTGGACCTGGGAGATCTGCTCAATGTGGGAATGAGCTTCCTGCAGGGCAAGCAAAGCGGTGGGAGCACTGCCGAGGCTTTGATCCAGGCCTTCGTATCTGCTAGCGGCATGGGAAGCTCGGCCCACCGCACCCAGTCCACCACTACGGTTGCCGACTCGTTCCTGCAGTCACTGGCGGCGCATAGCAAATCCCGCTGAGCAGAGAACCAGAAAGACCATTAATAGAAGCTTCCAAAACAGGCATTCTACCTGAGCGAGCTTGATATGGTAAAGCCCTGGAGGTCAGTATAACCTGCCAGGGCTTTATATTGCGCTTATTGGCTCAGCTCAGCAAGCATTTTTTCTATCGTAACCCCCAGCCGCTCCCCGACATTCGGAATATTCTGCAAACCTTTCAGTCCCATCGTCCGGTATATCAATCCAATATCCTGCTCCAAATCTTCAACCGCCCAGGCGGCTTTGCGGTACGCCCAGATGCGGTAGTCAGACTCCTGACGGATTTCCATTTCATAGGCTTTATTTGCCAACTTCTCAACAATGCGCTTGTTGAGGGCGTGTTTATCGCCGATGATGATGGGCCGCGGGATACGGTCTGAGATGCCGTATTTCTCGCACAGCTCGCGGATGCGCAAGGCGATCCGGTGCCAGGAATAATCTCGCGGAGCATAGCTGGCGGGTGGGTATAGCTGCTGGTAAAGGCTCAATAGATCAGGAAATCTTTCACGCAGCACATCAAAGAAGTAGCTCTTCTGCTGGTCGGCGAGGGTGAGACTGCTGGCGAGGACGAACTTGCCGCCGTTATCAGCCGTCGAGCGGATCACTGCCTCCAGGTTGGCATCATCGTCACACAGTCCCGGTAGGATGGGCATGAAGCAGGTGCCGGTCAGCAGGCCTGCCTTGGCAAGCGTCACCATAGCAGCAAACCGTTTGTCAGGCGCTGGGGCGAGATGTTCCATCTGGCGAATTCGAGTATAACTCGGCGAATCCGAAGTGCTGATAACGCTGAAAGCGACGACAGAAGGGGCGCGGGCATTGATCTCCTGGAGCAGATCGAGGTCCTGCAAGACCAGCGGAGAGCGCTCCAGCACAAAGACCGGGAATCCCAGGTCGCGGCAGACCTCCAGCATCTGGCGAGAAACACGGTACTTGCGCTCCGCGGGTTGGTAGTCGCCGGTGAAGATCAGGTCTACTTCTGCCCGGCTGAGGGCGCGGCGCAGCAGCTGAGGGGCATTTTCTTTGACCTTGATCACATAGGCAAAATCATGCGGATCATCATAAGGGGAATATTTCTGCTCACGGCAGTAACAGAACTCGCAGCCGTGCTGGCAGCCGATGTACGGGTAGGCACTGTAGCGTGTCCAGAACCAGTGGTCGGCGCGCTTGTGCTTGTTCAGAATTGTTTTCGGCCTGCATGACACGAAGGAGACGCGGCGGCTCACAGCATTTTCTCGGCTATGCGCTGGCGCAATTCTGGCGCCAGGTAAGTGGTTGCCTTGCGCAGCATGAGCGCCCGGTGCGGCCGTCCCGCCTGCTGGACCAGCCAATCCGCCACCAGCTCAGGGTAGTACCTGCCCAATGTCTTCAGCCCCCAGCCGGTACCTTTGACCGCATCGGTGCTGCGCTCTTCGAATAGTGGTTTGAGCAGATTCAGCAAGGTCGCGGCTTGGGTTAGGTGGCTTGCTTTACCTCGCGCTCGCTTGGCCCAGTAGTGAACCGCCACACCGACGATGCGGCGCACCCAGGGGTTGGTATCCTCTCGCCAGGGTTCCAGTAAGGCCAACGCTGGCTCGAAGTGGGATACCAGCGCTGGGCCGGGAACGCGCTCGCCAAAAGAATCGGCGGCGTACCACACATCCGCGGCGATGATATATTTGCGACAGCGCTCGAATGCACCGGTCAGGTCGAGAACCAGCTGCTGGCGCAGCGCGCTGGCAATCACCACCCAGCCGCCCATGGTTTGCTGCGCGGCGATCCGGTCGAGGCAGCTATCGAGTACTTCCTGCGGCGCCTTCCCTATGCCCGCCCCGAGCACATCCAGCAGGCAAAACGGCGTGCGTTCTGACAGCACCGGGAGCAGGAGGTCGTAGGCTTCCTCGAACTGCCGGTTCAAAATCAAGCTTGCAAGCCGATCACCCAGGTCACGCGCTTCCTGAACCCTCATCACACCTGCTCCGGCGATACTACAAGTCGTCAAAAGCATCTGATCTCAAGCCTATGATGAAACAGGCCATCGACTCGTATAATATCATGGGAATCCCGAAATGGGCGATATTAGCCCATCGGTCCCACTGGTTACGTTTCTTGCTCGGTACCAAGAGCTTTACCGCAGAGTCGCAGAGAATGAAATAAACAAGGATGCAAAGGATAGAAAGGATGCTCTTTAGCGTTCCCTTGATCCTCGATCGGGATACTTCCCCGTCCTAGCTGTATTGACACCCATCCCAACATCGTCTATTATCACCCACAGAGTGCCTCGACCATCAGCTCTCAAGAGGCCCTTGCGGTAACAAAAATTCTTGGTGACCTGTTATCTTCGTGGTGATATATTTTTCTTATCAAGCCAGGAGCCGTAGGTGGAAAACGAGCCGAATTCCGAGATCATCACTCCCGACTTGCTCCGCGCCCTGCGCCTCGAATACCGCATGAACTGGAACGGTGTGCACGGCTACTCGCACTGGGTGCGGGTGCGCGAGAACGGCCTGCGCCTGGCGGAGCTGACCGGGGCGAACCCCCGGGTGGTGGAACTGTTCGCCTTCTTACACGATATCTGCCGGGAGAATGATATCATCGACCCCGGGCACGGGCAGCGGGCGGCAGATTTTGCCGCCAGGCAGCCTTATGTACGCGAGCTGCTCACAGAGGAGGAGCTGCGCCTGCTGCAGTTGGCCTGCGCCGGTCACACCCGCGGCCACATCCAGGCGGATCTCACCGTGCAGGTGTGCTGGGACGCAGATCGGCTCGACCTGGGGCGGATCGGTATCCACCCCATCGCAGAGCGCCTATGCACCGAGGCAGCCCGCCAGGCAGACTTCATCGAGTGGGCATACCGGCGCAGCCTAGGTCAAGAAGCCTGAGAGCTCGGTTCAGGTACTGGCTTCAAACCCACCAGGCTCAGGAGAAAGCCCGCCACCATGACCAGAGATCCAGCGACGTAGGGGGATTGGATATTGGCGTCGAAGAGATAGCCTCCAAGCAGCGGCCCGATGATCCGTCCCAGGCTGACAAACGAGTTGCTCAGCCCCATCACGATCCCCTGTGGCATGGTGGAGCGCTTGGAGGTCAGCGAGGTCAGCGCCGGGACTTGCAGCGCGGTGGCCAGGCCGAAAAAGGCGGTGCTGAGCAGGATGGTCATGTAAGTATTCGCCAGCAGCATCAAGCCGAAACCCAGGGCGGTCGCCAGAAGCCCACCCTTGATGACCGCTTCATCTCCCCACCGGCGGGTCAGCGGACCTGCCAGGCCTCCCTGAGCGATGGCTGAGACCAGCCCCAACACCATCATCATCACCCCCACTTCCTGCGGCCCGAAGCTAAAACGCTCCAGCGTGTACAAGCCAAAAACATTGGCGAAGATCATCAGCCCACAGGTGCTGATGAAGGTCAGGGCAAACAGGATGCCGATCGGGCTGCGGATCGCCTGCGCCCACAGCCGGACATCCAGAATACCTTCACCGCTTTTTGGCTCAAGGCGATCTTCAACAGGCAGCGATTCCGGCAGGAATATCCACGCCAGCAGCAGCGCCAGGAGGGACATCCCCCCGGCGAAGAAAAACGGTGTGGAAAGCGACTCGCCCGCCAGGAGACCACCCAGGGCTGGCCCGAGGATCGTGCCTACCCCGCCGGCTGCTCCCAACATGCCCATTCCGCCGCCGCGCTCTTTTTCAGGCGTGCTGTCGCTGATATAAGCCATCGTGGTCGGCGCGGTGGCTGAAGAGAGAATACCAGACAAGATGCGGGCGGCAAACAGCATCCACAACCGGGTTGCCAGCCCGAACCAGACCATGGTGATGGCGTAGCCCAGGATCCCGATCAGCAAAACAGGCTTGCGTCCCACCCGGTCCGAAAGGCTGCCCCAGATCGGGCCGCAGATCAGTCGCATCACGGCGTAAGAGGCAACCAGCAATCCCAGCTCCGTCCCGCCAGCGTTCATGTTCTCGATGTAAAACGGCAGGATAGGGATGACAATCCCGTAGCCGAGCATCACCACGAACAGGACGAAGGTCAAGATGTAGAGGTTGCGTTTGGAGGCGTCCAGTACAAACCGTTTGTTCGTGCCAGACGCCGGGCGTCGACCGGCACCTGGACCTCCGCCGCTGCGTCCGCCCGATCCATGGGCGTTCATTCCAATCTCACCGTCCCAGCGCTTCCATCTACGGTAACCATTTGCTGATTCTGTATGCGCCGGGTAGCAACGCCGGTGCCCATCACCGCCGGGATACCATACTCGCGAGCTACGATGCTGCCGTGGCTGAGCGGACCGCCGATGTCGGTAACCACAGCGGAAGCCATGGCGAAGAGCGGCGTCCAGGCAGGGGTGGTGGTGCCTGCTACCAGCACATAGCCGGGGCGCATCTTCTCGAAGTCTTCGGGACCGTCCAGCACGCACGCCGGGGCGGTGACCTTGCCCGGGCTGGCAGGCACGCCTTTCAAGGTGGTCTCTGCCTGGTTGCCCTCCGCTTCGGCCAGCCAAACAGTTGTGGTGATTCCCAGGTACTTTTTCTTCGGCGGTATCATGGGCGGCGGGGTTGTGCGCTTGGCTTTCTGCCAGAACGCTTTGCGCTCGGCGACCAGGGCTGCCTTGCTCTCCAGCTTCTCACCCCGCTCAACAGCCGCCACGGCGGACTCGATTTCGTCCTTCTCAAGCCAGTAGATATCGCCAGCCTCCTGCAAAACGCCAGCGTTCACCAGGTGGACGCCGAGCATGGCCAGCATGCGGCGAAGCAGCGGGTAGGCTAGGCCGATGTCGGCCAGCGCGTCCTCGCGCACTTCTGCCAGCGACTGTGCCCAGTTGAGCGACTTGGTGAAGATCCAACGGCGCAAGCCTTTCAGTCGGCTCAGGGCGAGTTGAGAGGTTTCAATACGGCGCTCTTCGCTCTGGCGCTGGCGCTCGTAAGGATTGGCCCCCTCGCCGCGCAGGTACATCTTGATCGCCTCCAGCGCCGGCTCGGGGTGATCGCGCGGCAGCGGCTTGGCGTAATCCAGCTCGAAGACCATGTGACCAAAGGTATCCATGTGCTCTCCGAAACGATGGCAGAATGATTCCCACTCGCCGGGGTCAACTCCCTGCGGTGTGCAGCGACCCTCAAGCTCATCGGCCAGGGCGGTGGAGGGCGTCTCCAGCAGGTGGACGGCGAGGGAGGGGCGTTCCCGGCAGAAGCCAGCCAGGTCGAAGAGCGACTTATCGGCACGGATGGGCAGATTATCCCAACCCATCAGCATAGCCTGGGCAGGTGGGTCACCCGCGCGGCGGGCCATCTTCTGATAGAGCCGGGTGAGCAGTCCCTCCGATCCAGCAGAGGCGCCCATGGTGGCGAACATCAGCGCGCAGGTGTAGTACGACGACTCGTCGACCAACGCCCTGACCTCAGCCAACAGCTCGGCGCTGGTCATGGTTTGCGGGTCCATGCCCCGGCGGGCGGCGACAGCCTGCTTGTATTTTGGATGGACTTCGTTGCGCCAGAAGGGCAGCACTTGCTTGAGCAGGCGCGGGTAGGCGGGGAGCAGGCCGAAGATCATCCATATCCAGTTCCGAAATGAGAAGCCGGCGCCCAGGTAGGCGTAACCGTTGATGATGGTGTAGTAATCCACCGGCAGGGAAGGCTGCATGCGGGTGAGCATCTTGCCCAGCGGGTACATCTGAGCGGTCAGGGCCGGGATGCCCAGGGTGGCAAAGAGCGGGCTGACCGGGTCGGGCATTAGGTCGACCACACTGGTGCGCATGTAGACGCCATTCGGTCGGGGCATCTTCCACTCCAGCGGGGCTTCGCCCAGCGCGGTCACCGGGCGCGCCTGCAGGATGGTGAACTTCCCATCTGCCAGCGCCCATTCGATATCAACAGGCAAACCGTACAGGTCTTCGATGCGCCTACCCAGGCGGGATAGCTCGATAGCCTTCTCATCGCTGAGCACGGGGACATTCTTCAGGGAATCGGGGACGGGCTGTTCTGCGGTTCCGGTTTCGGTGCGAACAGTCATGACCTGTTTTTCAGCCGTCTGGCGGTGGATCAATTTTGCATCCAGTTTGCTGACCGTTATCGTATCCGGTGTCACCGCGCCTCCGACCACTGCTTCGCCCAGACCCCAGGCGGCATTAATGACGATTTCGTCACGCTTGCCGCTGAGCGGGTTGGCGGTAAACAGGATGCCGGCTGCTTCGGCATCCACCAGCAGCTGCACCACCACCGCCAGGGCAACGCTCTCTGGCGGGATATTTTGGCGTAGGCGGTAGGCGATGGCGCGCCCCGTCCACAGGGAGGCCCAGCATTTGCGAGCGGCTTCCAGCACCTGGCCAGCGCCAGTGATATTGAGGTATGTCTCCTGTTGACCGGCAAAGGAGGCCTCCGGCAGGTCCTCGGCGGTGGCGGAGGAGCGCACCGCGACAGGCGGGTTCGATCCGGGCAGCTCTCCATAAGCGCTGACAATGGCGTTTGCCAGCTCGTCGGGGATGGTCGCTGTGGTAAACAGGCGGCAGATGGCCCTGGAAGCGCTTTCAAGCGTGGCGGGGTGAGATGCATCCACCTCCTGCAGCGCGGCAAGGGTGCCAGGCTGCAGGATGTTTGCAGCGACGAACCGGCGATAGGCCTGGGTGGTGATATGGAAGCCATCCGGCACGGGCAGCCCGGCGCTGGCGAGCCGGGCCAGCGAGGCGCCTTTCCCGCCGGTGGTTTCCAGGTCGGCTTGCGGGTCAGAGAGGGGGAGAATGTAAGGTTTCATTTCAATCTCCTTTGGATCTCCTCACAAAAGCGAACGTTGGTCGCTCAGTGTGGCAAAAAAATATCAGGCTTTAATACCTTCAAAGAGAATTCCTATAGCCTGCTCCAGCATCTCCGCGTGCGTTCCGGTAGGGCGGGTGGTGAACACAGAGATGGACAGTAGCGAAAATATGCTGCGGGCCGCAAAGAGCGGGTTCACGGGTCGAAATTCTCCCCGGCGGATGCCTTCTTCGATCAGCATGCGCAGCATATCCTGGTAGGCGTGGCGTTTGATCTGGATTTGCTCCTGGCTCTCGGCTGAGAGACGTTGGGCTTCGAGGCTGAGCTTTAAAAATGTCTGCTTGCTGTCTACCAGGTAGCTCAGGTGCATCTGCATGATCACCCTCAGCTGTTCTGAGATGCTCGAATTTTGCTGGATAATCTCCTGGGCGCGGGCTGTGATTACTCCAATCTCGCTTGTGAAGTAGGAAACCAGGATCTCATCCTTGGATTTGTAATAGTCGTACAGAGTCGATTTGCCGATCCCGGCTGCTTGAGCGATCTCACGCATAGAGGTCTCATTGAAGCCTTTCTCCAGGAACAGATGCACCGAGGCGTCGAAGATCTCTTTACGCCGTCGCTGCTGCTCCTCATCGGTGAGGGGGATTCCTTTTGGCACAATTTGCTCCTTGATAGCGACTGACGGTCGCTTATATTATAAGCGAACGCCGGTCGCTTGTCAAGGGCCAATTTTAATAGGAATTACTGAGTTGGTAGGAGTATGGGGTGTTTGGGTGGGCGTAGCCCGCCCAAACACCCCATTTCTACTGTAATGCGAAACTCCTAA
>CAZGIX010000132.1:0-12983 GCA_964525785.1 uncultured Anaerolineaceae bacterium | reverse complement strand
AGCACGCCGCCTTGCGGTGTGCCACTATACGTTTTGTTGTATGTCCATTGCTCCATATATCCGGTTCTTAGCAGGTTCTGGATCAGTCTCAGGAAACGGTTGTCCTTTATCTTCTCCGCTAATATATCGATCAGCGTCGAGTGGTCAATCGTATCGAAGTATTGGGAGATATCCCCTTCGATGAACCATTTCGTGCCTGTCCACGTCTGTACTTCGATGAGGGCGGTGTGGCATCCCAGACCAGGTCTGAAACCATGAGAGTGTCTGCTGAACTGAGGTTCGTAATACGCCTCCAGGATGGATCGGATTACTTCTTGCAGCAGTTTGTCGCTCCAGGTTGGCAACCCCAGTGGTCGGAGTTTTCCGTTGGTCTTTTTGATGAAAACGCGTCTTACAGGGGTCCATCGGTACCTTTCACTCTGAAGAGCATTGATGATGGCATCGATTTTCTCCATGGACATTCCATCGACGGTCTCCGCTGTGGCTCCGGGTGTCATTGCGCCTTTATTCGGGTACAGCTTTGCATAAGCCTTCAAGTAGAGGTCTGGGTTATACAGCATCCGGTATAGTCGTTCTACTGGTTGACCTGTTCTGCCACGTTCCTGCATGACAGCAAAGATAGTATCGGCGTTTTGCATTTCGCATACCTTCCTTTCTTTTAACTGTCTGAAATCACCTGCCGCCCTTCGCCGTGTAAACGGCTTTCCCGTTCTCTGACTACTATGGCGGCTCCGTCGCCATGGGCCTCGCGGCCTGTAGGCGATCACGAATTCCGTCAAATGAGTACTTACTCTAGTGCTGGTTGCCCACTCATCTCTTAACCGCCTCACTGGCGGCCCCACCATCATCGGGGAGTTGCACCTGCCACAAGAACAAGCCGGTGCACGATAATGGATACCGGTTTCACGCGATTTCCGGTACGCGTCTGGTTACACATGGGTAGATTGGGCTTCAAGCAGTGTAGCTTTAACCATGCAGCACGGGACTTGCGGAACTGCGTCCTTTGTCGCGTTCAGAACCATTCCGCTTTACCAAAATGCTATTTTCCCCTTCAGGTTTCCCATCCAGGTTATTTGGTTGTCCCCAGAACTTTTCTCCCAGTTCTGGCTCATTGGATGAGCGATACTCATTTGCGTTAATCGTCGCACTCCTGCTCCAGAGCGCTCATATCAAAATCTAGCAGGGCAGCCGCATCGGCGGGGCTGTGGATGGTAGACCTTTCATCGGGCGACATTGTGCGCATGCGGTTGCCGATCTCCAGGGCAGGCTTGATCTGGGCTGTCTTCGCCGGACCCAGCCCATGTTCCTGGCACATGACCTCGTATGGAGTGCGATGCAATCCTATGAGGCCGTGAAATTCAGTCAGCAGTCGCTGGGCAACCTGGATAGCGTTCTCGCCCTGCACACCCACCCGCAGTAAAATCGCCAGCAACTCTGCATCCGCAAGGGATTGCGCACCCAGCTTGGCCAGGCGCTCGCGCGGCCTCTCAGATTGAGCCAGATCAGTGATGCGGTACGCGGCCTTCTGCTCTCTCATAGCCCCTCCCCTGCTTGTTTGGTATAATCCCTGCCGAGGAGTATATCATGATCTTCGATCCATCTTCCCTCGGCAATTTTGTGCTGGTGATCACTGCATGGGCAGGGGCATTCATCGCTGCCCTGTGGCTCAGCCTGGTAATTTGGACCTACCGGGATATCCGCCAGCGTGCCCGTGATCCACTGGCACGTATCCTGGCAGTGCTGGTAGTGGCAGTGCTTTTCTTGCCCGGGATAGTGATCTACCTGATCTTACGCCCTTCCCGGACACTGGAAGAAGAATATCAGCACACCTTGGAGGAAGAAGCGCTGCTCCAGGCGATCGAGGATTCTGCCCTATGCCCGGGCTGCGGCAGGCGCATCAAGGAGAACTGGACTGTCTGCCCTGGCTGCCATACCAAACTGAAGAAAAACTGCCACCAGTGCGGGAAGCTGATGGAACTGCCCTGGAACCTGTGTCCATACTGTGGAGCACCCGCGCCAGGCATGCGGCGTGAAAGCCTGACCATGGACGAAGCCTTACGCCCGATTGCTGTCGAAGAAGAGAAAGAAGCCGAGGAAGAACCAGAAACCAGCTAGCATCCCAGAGGTAAAGTAAGGGATTCAGCAGGGGCACGGCGGTGATTGTGTAGCGCCGTGCCCCTGGTATTTTAATCTAAACTGGTGCTGGTATGCGCAGTGGAGCGGCACATACCAACACCAGGTGCTATTATCCTGTATTCACGGGCAGCGAGCCGCGAGACTAGCGGCGCAAAGCCTCCCAACCGGCGTAGTGAGCGGAATCGCCCAGCTCTTCCTCGATGCGCATCAGCTCATTGTATTTCGCCACCCGGTCGGAACGCGCCGGAGCGCCGGTCTTGATCTGTCCCATATTCAAGGCGACTGCCAGGTTGGCGATGGTAGCATCTTCGGTCTCGCCTGAGCGGTGCGAGGTGACCGCCCGCCAGCCAGCTCGTTGGCAGGTCTCAACTGCTTCAATGGTCTCTGTCAGCGTACCGATCTGGTTGAGCTTGACCAGCAAGGCGTTGGAGGCTTTTTCTTTGATCGCCCGGCGTACTCGTTCGGGATTGGTTACCAGCAGGTCATCACCAACGATCTGCAGGCGGTCGCCCATTTCCTGGACCAGTAATTTCCAGCCTTCCCAATCGTCCTGCGCCAGACCATCCTCGAGGGATACAATCGGATACTGGTCTACCCAGGATTTCCAGAAAGCTACCATCTCGGTGCTGTTGAGCTTCCTCCCTTCACGGCGCAGATTGTACAGACCAGTCTTCTCGTCGTACAGCTCAGAGGCTGCCGGGTCGAGGGCAATTGCCACCTGCTCACCAGCCACATAGCCTGCTTTTTCAATCGCTTCCAGGATCACTTCAACGGCTTCGGAGTTGGCTTTCAGGGCAGGCGCATACCCGCCCTCATCGCCCACCAGGGTCGTATAACCGCGCCCTTTGAGCACGGATTTTAGGGCATGGTAGATCTCGGCGCCCCAACGCAAACCTTCCGCAAAGCTGGGCGCTCCTAAGGGCATGACCATGAACTCCTGAGCATCGGTGGACTGCCATGCAGTATGGGCTCCACCGTTGAGAATGTTCATCATCGGTACAGGTAGCACGTGTGCATACACACCGCCAATATAGCGGTAGAGCGGCATGCCCAATGCGTTGGCAGCGGCTTTTGCGACCGCCAGGCTGGTGCCCAGGGTAGCATTCGCACCGAGCTTGGACTTATTGGGAGTGCCATCCAGCTCCAGCAGAGCCATGTCGATGCCGCGCTGGTCTGTCGCATCCCATCCGATCAGCGCATCGGCAACGTCTCCATTGACGTTCTCTACCGCTTTGAGCACACCTTTGCCCAGGTAGCGTTTTTTATCCCCGTCGCGCAGCTCCAGAGCCTCGTGAATTCCGGTCGATGCACCGGAGGGCACGGCAGCGCGCCCCCAGCTGCCATCCATCAGTGTCACTTCCACCTCGACGGTCGGGTTGCCGCGTGAATCAAGGATCTCGCGTGCGATAATGTCTTCGATAATTGTTTCCATGTTGCACCTCATTATTAGATTATTTTCGATAGCAATTACACAGTTGAAGATTAACTAAGGACGCATCCTCAAACCAACTGTGAAACTCCTATTGGAATCGAGCTTGCTGGTCGGGAATAAACGAAAATCTGGTTTTTGTTTGTTCTTTTTAGAACATATCTGTAAGTATAACCGAATTTGACGAACTATATCACCCGGAGTAGAAGAAGGGGTGCACTCAAATGTTGTGGGTTTGGGTTGTGTGGTGTGGCCTGGCAGCTCTGAGCTCACTCGGGCAGCGAGCATCACATCATATGCATATTTAGATCGCGACCTGTGCACTCTCGGCGGGAGAGCTGATCCCGGCATGCTGCAGGACCGCTCTCAAGAAAGCCACAAACAAGGGGTGAGGCCGGTTGGGACGCGAGAGAAATTCTGGGTGAAACTGCGTACCCAACATGAAGGGATGATCGCGCAGCTCAGCAATCTCGACCAGGCGGCCATCCGGGGAGATACCTGAGTAGCACAATCCGGCCCGTTCCAATAGATCGCGATAAGAATTATTGAATTCAAAACGGTGGCGATGGCGCTCTTGAACTACCGATACGTTATAGGCATTGCTGGCAAGCGTTCCGGGCTGAAGCTGGCATGGATATAAGCCCAGGCGCATCGTCCCCCCCATGTCCACTACACCGCGTTGGTCGGGCATCAAGTCGATCACCGGGTGCTGGGTAGTCCGGTCGAACTCGGTCGAATTGGCCTCCTCATTCCCCATGACGTGCCGGGCAAACTCCACCACCATGAGCTGCATTCCCAGGCATAATCCCAGGTAAGGCACCTTGTTCTCCCGGGCATAGCCCACTGCCCGGATTTTGCCCTCGGTACCTCGGCTGCCGAAGCCTCCTGGTACGATGATCCCATCAACTTTTTCGATGATATCCCAGCCGCGCCCCTTTTCCAGCTCCGAGGAGTGCACCCAGGCGATATCGACCTCCACACCCAGGTGCAGCGCGGCGTGCTTGACCGCCTCGCGCACGCTCATGTAGGCGTCGTGGAGCTCAACATATTTCCCTACCAGGGCGATCTGGACTGACTGTTTTGGGCGCTTGACATCTGCCACAAGCCGCTCCCAGGCCTCCCAGTTCGGCTCGGTGCGCCGTCTGAGCCCCATGCGCTCCAGCAAGTAATCGCCTACCCCCAGTTTTTCCAGGATCAGCGGCACTTCATACAGCACCTGGGCGGTCACCAACGGGATAACCGCGCGCCGCTCCACATCGCAGAACAAAGCGATCTTCTCACACAGATCGTCACCCACCGGGTAATCCGAGCGGGCAACGATCACATCCGGTGAGATGCCGATCGAGCGCAGCTCGTGAACCGAGTGCTGGGTGGGCTTGGTTTTCAGCTCACCGGTGGCGCCGATATATGGCAGCCAGGTCACGTGGACATACAGGGTGTCATCACGACCCAGATCGGAGTGCATCTGGCGCAACGCCTCTAGAAAAGGCAATGATTCGATATCTCCTACGGTGCCGCCGATCTCCACCAGGACAATCTCCGCGCCGGTGGCTTTTGCAACCAGGGCAATGCGGCGCTTGATCTCGTTGGTAATATGCGGGATGACCTGGATAGTGCCCCCCAGGTAATCTCCGCGGCGTTCTTTGCTGATCACATCCGCATAAACCTGACCAGTGGTGACGTTGCACACCTGGCTCAAGCTGATATCGATAAAGCGTTCGTAATGACCGAGATCCAGGTCGGTCTCGGCGCCATCATCCAGGACAAACACCTCGCCGTGCTGATAGGGACTCATGGTCCCGGGATCTACGTTAATATATGGATCCAGTTTCTGAACGGCAACTTTAAATCCACGCTCCTTGAAGAGCCTGCCAAGAGCCGCAGCAGTGACCCCTTTCCCAACCGAGCTGACTACGCCACCGGTGAAAAAAACGTATTTGGTTTCCATATCAGCCTCCACAATAAATCCAATTGGTTTCGCAATCCCTTGACCGCAGAATCATATAAAAAGGAAGTGGGGAGGGCCGTTGACCGGCTCCCTCCCCACGGAGCTTCACAAAATCTCGCAAAATCGTCTGCAGGGTATCATCCTACCAACTTCACCAGATCCTCTGCGGCGCGGCGCATCTCCAAAAACACCAGACCCAGCTTGGCACTTTCCCGCGCCAGGGCAGTTAATACTGCCTCTTCTCCTACAGCAGTCAGCAGCACATATCCATCGCTGCCGCGGATATACACCTGGTCCAGCCCACCGCGCCCCAGCTCGCTGGCAATGCGCTCACCGAGGCTGAGCATCGCGGCTGACATGGCTGAAACGCGATCTTCTTCGACTTCGGCTGGCAGCGCGGAAGCCATAATCAAGCCATCCACCGAGACAACGGCAGAAGCCTCGATTTCGGGAGAGGCGATCTGCATCTCCCGCAGGCGATCTACAATGAGTTCAGAACGTGAGCGTGTCACAGGTATATCCCAATCCGGCACCAGGCAGCGGGCGAATGTCGCCATGAGTTTACCATATTTTATACTCGCCCGTAAGCCTACCATCTAATTTGTCAGGTTGCTCCCACACAAAGGGGGAGGGATTGGGATTGTGACTGTACGCCGGCAGCCAGTATCGTTGCTAAATAAACCCGGTCAAATATGTTAAAATAAATAGTTGCCATGTCCCTGCTCAGTCGTTTGCTGATTTTGCTCGCGTTGATACTACTTCCCGCTTCTCCAGGTCTGGCGCAGCGCGCCACGGCTACCGAGACGCCAACAGCAACACCCACACCGCTGCCGGCGCTGATCAGCTTCCCTTCACCAGGAGCAGCGCTGCAGGGCAACGTGGCGATAACCGGATATACCGCAGCGGAGGGCTTCCAGACCGCCGAGCTACTGTTTGCCTATGCAGACAATCCAACCGGGACCTGGTTCTTGATCCAATCCAGCGCTGAGCCGGTAGCCAATGGGGAGCTGAGCAAATGGGATACAACTACGATAACTGACGGTCTCTACCAGCTCCGCCTGGTGGTTACCCGCAGCGACGGCAGACAGATCACCTTCGATGTACACGGTTTACGGGTGCGCAATTACACACCGATCGAAACCAACACGCCCACCCCGGTCACCCCGACAGCAACCCCGCTGCCAGGCGATACCGCAATTCCAACTGAGACGCCCACACCTACCATCTCGCCGGTCCCACCCACAATCACGCCGCTGCCGCCCAATCCAGCGCAGATAACAGGGGGTGACCTGCGCCTCAGCCTGGCGGAGGGTGCATTGTTGGCTGTGGTAATCATCGCGGTTCTAGGCATTTACCAGATGATCACAAATCTGGTCAGGCGCGGCCGCCAGTAGAGTTTTCAATGCGCAATAAATTCTCCACGCTGTTCCATAGATCGAAGGTGAGCCAGCTCGAAACCTCGCCCACCTCACCGGATAGGCCTGCTTACTTGATCGTTGGTCTGGGAAATCCTGGCCGGCAGTATCGCACCAACCGCCACAATGTGGGGTTTCTGCTGCTGGACGCCCTCGCCAACCGCCTGGATACCAGCTTCTCGCGCCTGGAGTCGAAAGCCCTGGTGACACGGGCAGAATACAACAGCTCACGAGTGATTCTCGCCAAGCCGCAAACCTATATGAACCTCTCAGGGCAGGCAGTAGGCGCTCTGGTGCGTTTCTACAAGATCCCCACCGGGAACTTGCTGGTAGCCTATGATGAGGTCGACTTACCTTTCGGCAGCTTGCGCATCCGTCCTACTGGCGGTTCTGCCGGTCATAAAGGCATGGCGGCGATCATCGAACGCCTGGGCACCCAGGAATTTCCCCGCTTGCGGATCGGCATCGGACGCCCACCGGGCAGGATGGAAGCTGCTGATTACGTCTTACAAGACTTCAGCAAGGACGAAAAAGAAGAACTGGCATCGATCCTCGACCGGGCAGCCGATGCGGTACTGACCTTCGTCTCTCAAGGGGTGGAGGCCGCCATGAATAAATTCAACGCAGCGCCCGGTGAATAACAGGATGAAGCATTTTTCTGCGGGCCATTTGCCCCGCCGGCTGGATTAACCAACAGGACAATATGTCTTTGGACCTGATCAACCATCTGATTGCCGCCTCATCCACAGAGCTGGTTTCCTGGATTCAGGAAAGCGCGAGAGAGGCGCCTGTCTACCATGCCAGCTCTCAAAGCCTGGGGCTTCGCCGTTCAGCGCGCTTGCCCTTACTGTCTACCCTGCATGCTCAGACGCAGCGTCCTGTGCTGCTGGTCACTGACCGGGCTGACCATGCCCTGACTTTGTTCGATGAGCTGGCTTTATGGGCACCCGAAGCCCCGCGCCAGTTCTTCCCCGAGCCAAACCCGCTTTTTTACGAGAAGGCTCCCTGGGGAGATAATACACGCCGCGACCGGCTGGCAGGGCTGACCGTTCTGGCTTCTTATCACATCCCGGGAACGCCAACGCCGGATACGCCTCCGCTCCTGGTGACCTCTGCCCGGGCGCTGATGACGCGCACCATGCCTCGGCGCGAGTACATCAAGGCCACCCGCTCGATGCGCCGGGGACAGGCAATCCATACCCACGTGCTGGCCAGGACGCTGGTCCGCCTGGGCTACGAGCCCGCCAATACCGTGGTCATGCCGGGCCAGTTCGCCCGGCGAGGGGGCATATTCGATATCTGGCCCCCAGCCGATCTGCAGCCCACACGACTGGAGTTCTTTGGGGATGAGATCGAGACTCTGCGCCAGTTCGATCCCGCCAGCCAGCGTACGGTCAAGGCTCAAGAACGCCTGCTGATAACTCCGGCGCGTGAATACCTGCTCAGCGAAGACATGCTGGAGCATAGCGAGTCTGTTCTGGACACAGACATTTCGGAATTTTGCCTGCCTGAGCTGCACACCACGCCCGCCAGCCTGCTGGATTATCTGCCGCGCCAGGCAATCATTGCCATCGATAATTTCCAGGCATTCGAAGATGCCATCACCGAATTGGAAGAACAAGCCGTTGAGCTGCGCCGGGAAGCTATCCAGGACGGCACGATCGCCGAAAGCTTCCCCCTGCCTTACCTGACATGGACTGAGATTGCTGACAGCTTGCCGCGTCACCAGACCCTGGAGTTAGGCCCTTCGGTGCTGAATCCAGACCAGCCCCAGGCTGAGATTGCCGATAACATCGCCAGGTGTTTCACAGCCGGACCGCGCTACGGAGGGCGCCTGAAACCCTTCATGGAATTCCTGGCTGAAAGAATCGCCGGCGGGGAGCAGGTGGTAGTGGTCTCCCGCCAATCGTCGCGCCTGCAGGAGCTGTGGAACGAGCAGTATGCGCGCCTGGTGGAGATGAACGGCAGGCTGCAGTTCGTGCAGGGCAGCCTGACTGAAGGCTGGACCTTTACCTCACCAGGCTTTACCACCACCTATCTGTTCACGGATGGCGAGATATTCGGCTGGCGCCGCCCCGAAGTGCGCCATCGCGCCCGCCCGGTCGCCGAATCTCCCGAGGCAGCTTACGCTGATCTGCAAGCCGGTGATTATGTGGTCCACGTCGACCATGGCATCGGTGTGTTTATCGGTCTGGTGAATCGCACCATCGATGGCATCGAGCGCGAGTACCTGTGCATCGAATATGCCGACGAGGCCCAGCTATATGTGCCTGTGCACCAGGCAGATCGCATCACACGCTATGTCGGATCAGATGGGCGCACCCCGGCTCTCAGCCGGTTGGGCAGCGCAGAGTGGAAGAGCGCCAAAGCGCACGTCAAAGAGGCCGTACAGGATGTCGCCGAAGAGCTTCTGGAGCTATATGCAAAAAGGAACGTCATCCAGGGATATACCTTCTCACGCGATAATCCCTGGCAGCACGAGCTGGAAGCCAGCTTCCCCTACGTAGAGACCGAAGACCAGATGCAGGTTTTGGGGGAGGTCAAGCACGATATGGAGCTGCCGCGACCGATGGACCGGTTGATCTGCGGCGATGTCGGCTACGGTAAGACTGAGGTCGCCTTGCGAGCGGCCTTCAAAGCGATCATGGATGGCAAACAGGTAGCCATCCTAGTGCCTACCACGGTGCTGGCGCAGCAGCACTATCAGACCTTCAATCAACGCCTGGCGGCTTTCCCTGCCGAAGTGGAGATGCTTTCCCGCTTCCGCACGCCTCAACAGCAGCGTGAAATTCTGAAGCGCCTGGAAAACGGCGCAGTGGATATCGTCATCGGCACGCACCGCTTGCTGTCCTCTGATGTTCGATTCAAAGACCTGGGACTGCTAGTTATAGATGAAGAGCAGCGCTTCGGGGTTACCCACAAGGAATCCCTGAAAAAGATGCGCACCGAAGTAGATGTGCTCACCCTGACGGCGACGCCCATCCCGCGCACCCTGTATATGACACTTACCGGTGTGCGGGACATCTCCACCATCAACACGCCGCCGGAAGAGCGCCTGCCGATCATCACTCACGTAGGCCCGTATTCACCCAAGCTGGTGCGCCAGGCGATCTTGCGCGAGCTGGAACGCGGCGGGCAGATATTCTTTGTACATAACCGCGTCCAGACTATCGGAGCGATGCGCACCCACCTGCAGCAGCTCATTCCCGAAGCACGACTGACTGTGGCGCACGGGCAGATGCCCGAGAACGAGCTCTCTGAACGCATGCGCCAGTTCACCAATGGGGAGGTGGATATCCTGCTCAGCACGTCAATCATCGAATCTGGCCTGGACATCCCCAATGCCAACACGCTGATCGTCGACCGGGCGGACACCTTCGGCCTGGCGCAGCTCTACCAGCTGCGCGGGCGGGTAGGGCGCGGCGCCCAACGCGCCTACGCCTATTTCTTCCGCCACGCCCGGCGCCAGCCTACCATCGAAGGGCGCCAGCGGCTGGAAACCATCGCCGAGAACACTCAGCTCGGCGCAGGATTTTCGATTGCCATGCGGGATCTGGAGATCCGCGGCGCGGGCGATCTGCTGGGGACGCGCCAGCATGGGTATATCGCCGCGGTCGGCTTCCACCTGTATACCCAGCTGCTGGCAGAAGCGGTGCGCCGCCTGCGCCACAGGGGCGATGTTCCCATAGCTCCCACTGCACCGGCGATGGTCAAGGAGATCTCCATCCCAGTCAACGTGGACCTGCCCCTGGCAGCCAGCATTCCCGCCGATTACGTCCCCGATAAGAGCATGCGCCTGCGGCTGTACCGGCGCATCGCCGATGTCCGTTCCATGGCAGAAGTAGACGCCCTGGCGGAGGAGTTCAAAGATCGCTTCGGGGATACCACCGAACCGGTGACAAACCTGCTCTTCCAGATCAAGGTAAAGCTGCTGGCTGAGGAGGTCGGTCTGGCATCAGTGAGCAGCGAGAACGGCCAGCTGGTGCTGCGCTTTCCTGAGGGGGATATCCCTGAAAACCTGCCTCCCCTGCCAGATCCGGTACGGGCGGGCAAAACCGCGCTGTGGATCCCCTACCGGGCATTGGAAGACTGGCGTGATTTCCTGGTCGAGGTGCTGACAGTTTTACAGGAAGCGCTTGAACAGGGAGGCTGAGAAGGATCTAATGTCCCTGTTCCCTTCTGGTGTGCCGCTTTCAAAGCGAATGTTTGACCTGTGCCTGGTGATCCCCTGGCTGATATTGATCAGCCCACTGCTGGGTTTGATCGCCCTGCTGGTGAGCCTGGTTCACGGCAGGCCGGTGCTCTTCCGCCAGCTCCGTCCGGGCTACCGAGGCGTGCCTTTCTATATTTACAAGTTCCGCAGCATGCGGGACGTGCGCGATGAAGCCGGTAACTTGCTCCCCGATGAAAAGCGAATGACGACCCTGGGCCGCGTTTTGCGCTCGACCAGCCTGGACGAGCTGCCTGAGTTTTTCCACGTGCTGAGCGGGCAGATGAGCCTGGTAGGACCGCGGCCTTTGCTGATGCAGTACCTGCCGCGCTATTCACCCGAACAGGCCCGCCGCCACGCGGTGCTGCCGGGCATCACCGGCTGGGCTCAGATCAACGGGCGCAACGCGCTCACCTGGCAGGACAAATTCCGCCTGGATGTCTGGTATGTGGACCACTGGTCGCTTGGCCTGGATATCAAAATACTGCTGCTCACCCCGCTGAAAGTCTTGCAGCGCGAGGGCATCAGCCAGCCGGGACACGCCACCGCGGAGGAGTTTATGGGCAATCCGGGGCCAGTGGAACCTCAAATGCCGAACGGGGATGAACCTGCTTGAATAGTGATATGAACAGCTCCCCTCCTGATCACACGGCCTTGTACCGCACGATGTGCCTGGTCCGGCGCTTCGAAGAGACGGTGCTGGATAACTTCTCCAAAGGCGCCTTCCACGGCACCACGCATACCTATATAGGACAGGAAGCCAACGCCGCCGGCGTCCTCGCCCACCTGCAGCCGGAGGATATTGTAATCAGCAATCACCGCTGCCACGGTCATTTCCTGGCCTATGGCGGCGACCCGCGAGCGTTATTTGCCGAGATGATGGGCAAGGGCACGGGCGTATGCGGCGGGCGCGGCGGGTCGCAGCACCTGCATTGGCGGAATTTCTACTCGAACGGCATCCTGGGAGGCACCCTGCCGCTTGCCGTCGGGATGGCCCTGGGGGAGAAGCTGAAGGGCAGCCATGCAATGACGGTGGTTTTCCTGGGCGACGGCGCCCTGGGAGAGGGCGTGGTATACGAAGCGCTGAACCTGGCTGCGCTGTGGCAAGCGCCGCTGTTGTTCGTGCTCGAGAATAACCGCATCGCCCAGACGACGCCGGTCGAGCTGGCCCTGGCAGGCGGGATTGCGGAGCGCTTCGAAGCCTTCGGCATTCCCACGGCGGAGGTGGATTCAAGCGATGTGCTCGAGATTTGGGCGCTGGCGGGGGAATGTCTGGCAAAGCTGCGCGCCAATCCCGGTCCGCAAGCCGTGGTGATCCGCACATGCCGCTTCGGACCGCACTCCAAGGGCGATGACACCCGACCCGCCCAGGAGATCGAGCGCATGCGCAGCCAGCGCGACCCGCTGGAGATCCACGAAGATCGACTGGCGGCTGATACTCGCCGGGCCCTCCAAAATGAAGTGCAGGCGCAGATCGAGGATGCTTTCCGCCAGGCGCTCGCCGATCCGTACCCAGAAACAGGCGACTTCGCGGAGCATCACTAACCCTATGCCTACCATCCTCGATTCGCTGAACTACGGCCTGAAACGCGCCTTCGCCGCCGATCCAAACGTCTACCTGCTGGGTGAAGACGTGCTGGACCCTTACGGCGGGGCTTTCAAAGTCACACGCGGCCTCTCATCAGCGTACCCGGAGCGCGTGCTCACAACGCCAGTCTCGGAGGCGGGCATCACCGGCCTGGCGGCCGGGATGGCGATGCGCGGCCTGCGCCCGGTAGTGGAGATCATGTTTGGGGATTTCCTGACCCTGACCGCAGACCAGCTGATCAACCACATTTCCAAATT
>CAZGIX010000131.1:0-13066 GCA_964525785.1 uncultured Anaerolineaceae bacterium | reverse complement strand
GACTTTTTGAGACTTTTGTTAAGGTACAGGTGATACGTGTTTATGAGACTCAACACCCACAGAGATCACAGAGAAATATCTTATAATCTCTACCACTAACAAGGCGACACAGGAGAGCAATGTGATAAAGCTTTTAAGCCGAATCGTGGTCGGGGCAACCGCGCTGTTTCTGCTGCTCCAACTCGTGCCGTACGGGCGCAATCACAACAATCCACCGGTCATCCAGGAACCCCAATGGGGCTCGACCCAGGCACAGCAAATTGCACGGCAGGCCTGCTATGACTGTCACAGCAACGAGACTGCCTGGCCCTGGTACACCAATATTGCACCCATGTCGTGGTTGATCCAACGGGATGTCGAGGAAGGCCGCATCCACCTGAACTTCTCCGAATGGGGCATGGGCGACCACGAAGACCACGATCTAGGAGAGGCAATTCGGGAAGGGGAAATGCCTCCACGGCAATATACCCTGATCCACCCAGAAGCAAGGCTGGATGCCGCCAGGCGAGAGATATTGCTGGACGGACTGCCGGCAGACATTGGCAGCAACCAAGGAGAGAGCGGGACGATTGATCACCACAAACCCAGGCAACAAATGATCGAATCTGCTGCGCCATTCGATTGGAGGGCGATGAATATGGTATTAGGTCTCGTATAGTAACAGTCTAGCGATTCCAACGTTTAATACTTTAGACTATTCGTCGTAAGAATCCAAAGTGTAGGGGGATTCTAGGCGATAACAGAAGACCTCATTTATTTTGAAGGAGGTATTTGGTATACCGCATCTGAGGTAAGAATAATCTCTCCTGTCCTCGATGCGTTCAGCCACCTAAAGTCCTATAATCGCCATAGAGAGGGTACCAGCTGCGGATCGATGCAGAGGGTATCCCAGGCAGATAGAAGAGGGGGGTCACATCCGGATGGTGTCCGGTATTAGGCTATCTCGAAGGGAATTTCTAAAGTTTTCTGGAGTAAACCTCGCTGCTCTGACCTGCTCCGGGTCAGTTTTTGGGCCGCTTTATGATGCCCCTCAGTGGCCATCTGTACTACTTGAACAAGTACCCAGTAAGATACAGGCGATTCTCAAGTTAGCGCCTGTTTTGGAGATTTCTCCAGATGGCTATCTCCTTGTCCACGATGTCGATGGTGGCTCTATAGCCCAAGCGCCACTGGCAGTAACAGTATGGAACCAGGAAAACAGCACGCCCGCAGACCGGCTTTACAAGCACATGCCTTGGGGGATTGTGCTTCATTGGTATGGAGACAGAGAGACCTTCGAACGGTCAATAAAAGGATACCTGCGCGGCTTCGACAGCTTACGCGAGGCAGACGGGGAACTTATACGTACCAGCGCCCACTTCCTGGTGGGGGACGGGATACTATCTGCCAGGAATCCGAATGGGGTGGGTGAAATTGGAATTCTCCAGACACAAGCCCCCGCCAAAGATGGAACACCCTACGTCGCGTCCCATCTGCGTCCGTTGAATTATGAAGCTCATCTTGATCGACCACAGTATTTCGTCCGGGCGCTATACCAGCTAAGCTATGCAGATGAAGCAGTCCACTCATTATTGCAGGACCTGTATGCTGGTCCGAGGCTCGATCCGAATATGAGGACTGTCGCGGTTGAGATCACTGGCTTTAATTTCGATAAAACAGATGGAATCCCTTCGAATCAAAAAGTGGCGAATGTAGTATCCCTCGTCTGGGCGTTAATGAAACGCTACCGGATTCCAGCGCTCAATATACTCGGACACCACGAGATTCAGCTATCTAAAGCAGATCCCGGCAAGAAATTCATGAATACGATCCGCTACTTGATCGGTGTTAAAGCACTTTTGGATCGGGATGAGCAGATGAAGCGTCTTGTATTTGGGCAATTCTTATCTGGTGGTGAGACTGATTGCCTTCGGGCGATACAAAGATATTTCAAGACCCTGCGTAGTTATCTGGTTCTGGTTGGAACACCACACGTTAACTACGAATGGGAAGCGGAGAGTAAATATTGGGAGATGTGCGATTCTCTCTATCCTTGCGCAACGCACCTGACAACTATACGAGAATTTTGCCCTCCGTTCGCCTGGGAGGATATGGTGCCGGGGAATTTATTCCTGCATCCGGAGAACCATAATGGAGTTGACATTTTCCTGCGTAATGAGCAAATAACTCGCTCAGCCGTTCAACGGAGCGCCCGTTTGATCGCTGCTGGAGAGTGCCTGTTTGTTGGCAGAAGCCATCATTGTCAGGGTGGTCATGCGGCCATGTTCCGACACAGGCAAGCCGATGGCGCTGAGATCCTATCTATTTACTCCCATTTGAAGGAGCCGGCTGCGATCAAGGCAGGAAATACTTACCCAGCAGGCTACTGGTTAGGCAATCTTGATGAGCATGTTGTTCACCAGGACTCTTATCTTCACTTTTCGATTGCATACGGAGCAAGTTGGGATATTGGCCTCAACCGAGGTCCGGATATCCCTCTCACCGCGGGCACTAGCTGGATCCGGCAGCGCTATATCGAGCCACTTGATTATTTAACAAAACACACACGTCGCCTTCCCGAGGAGGTGATATATCACGATTCAATGCGTTAATAAGAACTATGTAAGCTATCAACTCTATTAGTCGTATTCCAGGTTATCTCATAGAATTATGTAACACGGATTGGGATGTGGAGTTAACTATATGAGAAGTGCACTCAAAGAAAAAGGTGGGGGGAGTTTTTGTACAAAAGAAGGAACTTTATTGCTGTTTTCCGTCACTAATTCGGCTATCGAAGGGTGTATTTTTCCATGAGCAGATTGTTAGATGAAGTCGTCTCGCGTGAATCTCTCGAATACGTCCGGCGCATGGCTTACCTGGCGGAGTACCGTAAGCCTGGCATAAAGAGCCACCTGGATCGCATTCGTGGCTATTGTTCAATCATCGGTCGTGGATTGAGCCTATCATCCCAGCAGATCGAAATGGTCTCCATTGCCAGCCAGCTCCACGATATCGGCGAGATCGGTGTTCCAGAAGGCATCCTTGCCAAGACAGGAAATCTGTCTGCTGAGGAGTGGGATTTGGTGAAGCGACACCCAATCTTTGGTGCAGAAATCCTGCGCGGGTCGAACTCACCAATCCTGCAAGCTGGTGAGATCATTGCCTTGAGCCACCATGAGCGTTGGGACGGTTCCGGCTATCCTTATGGATTGAAGGGGGAGGAGATCCCTCTGAGTGGTCGTATCTGTGCCGTTGCGGACGTCTTCGACGCTCTGACAACCCCGCGACCCTATAAGGCCGAAATCCCGTCAGCCGATGCACTGCGCTTGATTGCCGATTCGGGGGGACAATTATTTGATCCTACTCTGGTAGAGATCTTGATGGATTGCTTCGCCGACATAATAAAAATCCGCCAGTTATCATTATCCACAAAGCCGCTATGACCTCCAGAGTACAAGATCGTCACCCCAGGGAAAAAGGGCAAGGACTAACTGAGTTTGCACTCGTCGTCCCGGTCTTGTTAGTAGTTGCCTTTGGCTTGCTCGACTTAGGGAGAGCTTTTTTTGCAGTAATCACGATCTCCAACGCGGCGAGAGAAGGAGCCCGGTATCTCACTCAGCACCCGGATGATAATATACCCGACGAGTACGGAACCACTTTTGCAGGCACAAAACAGGTCGCCGCGGCAGAAGCTCAGGGCTCGTTTATCAACCTTACCCCTTCCAATGTGACCGTCAGCTACTGTTTGGATGCGGATGAGTTCGAGGGTTGTGATAGCGGCTATCCTGTGATCGTCCAAGTGAGCTACAACTTCGACTTGGTGCTCGGGTGGATATTTCCTGGCCCAATCGCTCTCACTCGCTCTACACAGATGATGGTGCCTTGATGGAAAGCTTTACGCACCCATCTACAATCTGCACTCCACGAGATTTGACCGATGTTCGGAGTTCATGTTATTCGGGGATGACCGGATCACAGCAAAATGATAGGACGAGAAAAAAGAATACCGTCGGGCAGGGGTTAGTTGAATTTGCCATCATACTGCCGGTTTTAGTCCTTTTCGTCATGATCATTTTTGACCTGGGGAGGATAGCCTATTACTACAGTGCTATCCATAATGCTGCCCGTGAAGGTGCCAGATACGCAGCCATCCACCACAGCACGGCTACTGCCAGCGATATCTCTGCAGCGGCACGCCAACTGACAGCGGGATTGGACAACAGCCTGATGACCATCACCAGTAGTTATCCAACGGAGGATACTGTCCAGGTAACCATCACCTACCAGTTTGGAACAGCTACACCCATAATTTCTATATTGAGCGGTTCTGCCAACAATACTTTCACACTCACCAGCCAGGCAACAATGCGGCTTGAATAATGGAAAATATTAAGAGAAACGGTGAAATGTCATTTTGCGTAAGGAGAACAGGAAAGATCGATGGGTAAAAAAATAGTTCGCACAGAAGAGGGACAGAGCCTGGTTTTGCTGGTAATCCTTCTGCTTGGCATGCTGGCGATCTTGGCTCTGGTACTGGATGGCGGCAACCTTTTTGGGAAACGCCGCCTGGCTCAAAATGCTGCGGATGCCGGTGCCCTGGCAGGCGCAAGGACTTTGTGCTATACAGACGACGCGACCCAGGCTGAATACCAGGCGAACCAATACGCGGCCAGTAATTTGCTCAACAGTGTCAATCAAATTGATATCGGCGAGCGCCGGGTCACTGTCACCTCGACCCTGACATTTGATACATTTTTTGCCCACATGATTGGCTATCCAGAGCTAACTGCTCAAGCATCCGCATCTGCCAGTTGTTGCCCACCTACGGCAGGACAAGGCGTCTTGCCAATCACTTGGGCTTGTCGGCCACCTATTGTCGGCGGCGGCTCCATCAGCGATGATTGTCAAGAACAAGCATTGACCGAGGATCAGCTGGAGGATTACATTAATAATCCGCCCCCAGCTGGAACAATCTACCCGGAGCTTTACATCATTATGGATTCACAGGCTGAACCAGATGACCTGGCCGATATTTGCCAATCTATGGGTGGCTGGCTGGACTGTGATATGGACGATGACGGAGATGATGACCTGATTGCCAACGGCGACCGCAGCTGGCTGGACCTCGACGGCGGCGGCGGGGGCAGCAGCGAGCTGATTGATTGGTTAGATAATGGATTCCCTGGGTTGCTTTCCGACCACACGTGGTTGGGAGGCCAGGCGGGTGTGGCAAACAATGTGTTCCAGGCAGCTGCGGACCACGTGGGTGAAAAGGTAGCCATCCCAGTGTTCGATTTGATCTGCGACGATTACCCCGACCCAGCATGCGCTGGCGATATCCATCCCGAGGACACGCTGGTAACTTCGGCTGGCGGCTCCTATTATTACCACATTATTGGCTTTGCCGCCTTTTATATCAGCTGTGTCAATGCACCTGGCGTGCCCGGGCCGGAGTGCCCGGGTCACCAGGTGGCTTCCGACGTATTGGGGATTATTCCCAACAATACAAAAACGATCGAGGGTTATTTCGTTGTCGGTTTCGGACCCGGTTCTGACGATGGTAGTTGTTCCGGGCTTGATCTGGGTTATTACAGTCTTTTCTTGACTAAATGAGAGACCTGAACAGGAGGTAGTGACTTGAGCAAGCGCGTGCGTAACGGAATTCTCATCGCAATTATTGGGATTGGGATTGTTGCTGTAGGACTTTTCATGCTTACTCGCCTGGTGAGACAAAGCTTTGCTCCTCTCCCCCAACCCACTTCGGTGGAACCCTTGACAGAAGAAGTCGTTGTTGTCACACACGATATTCCTCTAGGGACAGTGTTTACAGCAGATGATCTACGCGTAATGAATATGCCGCTCGAGCTTATTCCTGGAGATGCCACACGGAATATTGAGACAGCAATCGGAAGATTCACGAAAGTTGATCTTAAAACCGGAGAAATGGTTCTCAACCACCACCTGGCAGACCCCACCAATGTAAGCCACGATGTAGGCTTTATCATCGATGATGCACAGGTCTTGATGGCATTTCCCGCTGCGGATCTAATGAGCTCATTGAGCATTATCCAGCGTGGAGACATCGTTGATCTCTTCGTTACTCTGGATCAGACGGTGCGCGTCGCTCCTGAGGAGGAAGCCGATGTGCCGGTAGCAGCGGGAGAAGAAGAGACAATGGAAAAAACCATAACCTTTGATGCCATGCAAGGGGTGGAGATCACTGCTATTGTGGCGGATATCATTACAGAAGACCAAAGATCATCTGCCCCAGCTGTACCGCTACCGAACAACCAGGCCACGCCTCAGCCACAGCCAACAGCTAAACCATCAGAAGTCAGGATCAAGGCGTACCTACTTGCGCTCATGCCTCAAGATGCACTGGTGCTAAAGTATCTAATAGACAACGGCGCTATCTTTGATATGGTTCTGCGTGCACCAACCTCAGACCAGCTATTTGAGTTAAGCCCGGTCACTTCAGATTACCTGATCGACCGCTTCGAACTAGAGCTACCCAAATAACGGATTGCCGGAAACAAATGAAAGGATTGAATTATGGGTGAACCCGAAAAAACCTCCCGAGTGGTTGTGATCGTCGATCCCGGTCCGGTTCAACAACAGATCACCAATGCCATAAACTCTCAGCCGGAGTTTGTCCTGGCAGATGTCCTCACCTCACCGGAGAGGCTGGGGCGGGAGATCGGCGCAGCAAATCCAGATATCGTGTTGATCGATTACAAGCTGGGAGAGCAGCCGACCCTGGATATGATCGATGATCTTGCAATGCAGTTCCCGGAAGCGGCGCTAATCACGATCCTGCCGGATAACGACTCTGTACACATCCAGCAAGTTATGCTGGCTGGGGCAAGGGGTTTTATCATCCAGCCATTCACGTCAATCAACTTGCTCAGCACCTTGCGTCGCGTTCGTGATCTCGAGGGACGGCGCAATCAATCAATTGCGGTGAAAAAGGCAGGGGCCCAGACGACCACTCGACCTCTGAAGACAATCACTCTGTTCAGCCCACGCGGAGGTGTGGGCTGTTCCACACTGGCTTCCAACCTGGCATTGGCGCTATACGAGGCGACGGGTCAAAGGGTGCTTCTCATGGAGGGAAAGTTGTTCTTCGGTCATATGGATGTCATCCTGAACATGCGCACCCATAACACTATCGGCGACTTAATTCCGCACGTCAATGCTCTAGACGAGGGTTTGATTTTCGAAGTGATCTCCAAACATGGCTCGGGTATCCATGTGCTGTTAGGCCCCAGTAATATCCAGATCGCACAGGGAATACGCCCGGATGATCTGTACAAGGTTATTGTAGGCGTTCAGCGTTTCTTCGATTATGTTGTGATCGATGCAGGCAGCTCACTGACAGAGAACACCGTTACACTGATGGACTCAGCAGACAGGCTCTTGCTTGTCACGACCCCTGATTTGGCTGCGCTACACGATACCAGCCGCTTTATACAGATCTCTCGCACGCTCTCCTATCCGGATGAAAAGCTCATGATCATATTGAACCGGGCTGGTTTGCTGGGCGGAGTGAAAACCAAAGAGATTGAATCGGCCCTTCACTACCAGATCTATGCCACCGTGCCAGACGATCCCGCCAATGCGTTACGCAGCCTCAACCGTGGTATCCCTATGATGATCCGCTACCCGCGCAGCCCAACGGTTAAGGCGATCAAAGGGTTGGCATCAGAGCTGACTTCGATGAAGACGACCAGTCATGCGAAGGTATCTGCGGGATTGAGTGTTGAGCCCACGCAAAAAGAGCTACTACTGGCCTCCTCTCGTCTGGGCTAGGGGTTGGCGGTTTCCGGACAGGTAAACATTACTAGGTATCGGCAAAAAGGACACTTCATCGAATGTTCGCAGAAGTCTACATCACCGTCGCACTGGGTTTTGGGATCATCATGGCAGGCATACTCGCTTTAATAGGTCTGGCAAATGCCCTCTCTGTGGGTGACCAACTCGGGGAGCGTCTAGAGACTTATACAGCGCTGCCAACATCAAGACACATGAATGATCCAGACCGCAGGCGGATACGCATTAACCGGATGCGCCTACGGTTAAACAGCATGCTCTCACCCGCGGTAGCAGAAAAGATCAATGTGAAGTTGATGAGCGCTAACTGGCCGATCACCGAGACGGAATTCGTTATGATCCGTTTCTGGAGCACGTTTGGGGGCCTTGCCTTGGGGTGGTTAGTTTTTAAGTCGGTGTGGGTTGGGATAGGGTTTGCCATCCTTGCATATCTGATCCCCGAGATCATCCTCAGGCGAAGCATCCATTTGCGTCGCCAAAAATTTGCGAAACAGCTAGTCGATGTACTGGTTCTGATCAAGGGTGCAGTTCGCTCGGGTTATTCTTTCCTCCAGGCGCTTGATGTGGTCATCCAGGAGATGGGTTCGCCAGCAAGCGAGGAATTCACTCGAGTACGGCGTGAAGTTGGTTTGGGGTTACCCCTCAGCCAAGCGCTCGCAAACTTACACGGGCGAGTGCAAAATGACGACTTGTATCTGGTGATCACCGCCGTCAATATTAACACGCAGGTAGGCGGCAATCTATCTACCATGCTGGAAGCGGTGACCCAAACGATTCGGGACCGCGTGCGGCTGTTTGCGGAGGTGCGAGCCCTAACCTCCCAGCAGCGTTTCTCCGGATATCTGCTAACATTGTTGCCCTTCCTGGTGACTGCGATACTGTTCATCCTTAACCCAGAGTATATCTCCCGCCTTTTTGAGCCGGGAGCGTACCTATGCATCCCCATCGGTGCATTGGTCTTGGTTATCTTGGGAAATATTGTTATCCGGATGTTATCCAAAATTGATGTTTAACAGTCGATGTAAAGAAAGCTGGGGTTATAAGGGATGCAATTAGCCTTAATAATTGCCATTGGTTTTATTCTGATCCTGGCTGTGGTCGTGGTAATCTGGGTCAGCCGGTGGATATTCAACTCTGATGAGTTATCCCCCCGCTTGATGACCTATGTTGTTGAGGAAGAAAATCCGACCCGGCAGTTATCGGAAACCTTGAATTCTCGGACGCGCGAGATTTCCGGATCGCTCGCATCTCGAGTTATTTACCCTTTCTTTCGCCGAATCGGGACATTTATCAGCAGGATGACCCCAGCCGCTTCGGCGGATGAGTTGCGTCACCAACTTTACATTGCTGATACGCCTGCCAGTCTGGGCCCGCGCGAGTTCTATGGTATACGATTCGCTTTCTTCCTGTTCAGCTTGTGGCTGGCTGCCATGATCCTCCGTCGGGAATTCACCCAGCTAAATCTACTTGTTGCCATCTTGATAGTGATCCTTTTCTTAATACTGCCGGTCCTCTGGCTCAGATCTAATGTAAACAAACAGCAAAATATGATTCGGAAAGGTTTCCCGGACGCTCTGGATATGCTCAGCGTGTGTGCCGATGCCGGTTTGGGCTTCGACCAGTCTTTACAGCGAGTAAGCGAGCACTGGAAGACACGCATTGCAGCGGAGCTCGGTCGTGTGGTCGCGGAAATGGAAATGGGTCTTTCACGCCGAGATGCTCTACGCAACCTGGCATATCGCCTGGCAATCACCGAAATATCCAGCTTCGTGGCAGTTATCATTCAATCCGACCAGTTAGGTATGAGTATTGCTGATACTTTACACGCACAGGCAGAGCAAATGCGAGTTGAGCGTCAATATCACGCCCAGGAAATCGCACGAAAGATCCCCGTCAAAATGCTGATCCCGATGGCTTTCCTCATCTTTCCAGCCATTATGGCAATCGTCATAGGACCAGCGGTGCCAGCACTAATTGACCTGTTCAGTAACTTCTAATCAATCAGAGATAATCAAAATGCAGGAGTAGGTGCTCTATGGCTGTCGATAGTGGTGAAAATTATCAAAATGATCCTCTATTCAAGAGTTCGATGCAAAGCCTTCAGCTCGGCAACTGGCAAGAAGGTCTGCAAGCGCTTAACCAGTTGATCAATAATTACCCTTTTTCACAAGATCTGCGGCTCTTACGTCAAGATATGCAGCTGCGAGCACACATAGACAATGATGAGCGGATTGACAAGATTGCAGAGAAAAGGCATCTCCTGAAAACCAGTCTGTTTCGCATACTGCTGGTTGTTTTGGTCATGGCGGTCGTTGTATGGGGTATCAGTACGTATTCCACCTGGATTCAAGGCCAGCTGACTAATGCCGGGAAGCAATTAGAGAGTGAATTGCTGAATGTCGAGCTGGCTGTCAAGTTCCGTAATGGGCAGAACCTGGTACTGGCTGGGCGCATGGACGAAGCAAAGGAATTATTCGAGGAAGTGGCGGCCACCGATCCAAGCTATCCGGGTTTAGCAGTCGCGATGGAGCAGATCGATAAGATCCAAAGCCTCGATAAGAAATATATGCAGGCAACGAGCTTGATTGCAGCCAATGATTTAGACAGCGCCCTAGGAGTTTTAGAAGACATCAAAGCCGATGATCCCTTCTATAAAGACGTCTCGATACGAATTAACGAGATTAATAACCAATTCTTCCTGGCAGATCTGGTGGTTCAGGCAGAAAAGGCTTTTCAAGGAAAGAATTGGGTGGAGGCAGCTTCGAGTTATGAGACCATCCGTGCCATCAACCCACAATACGATCAGAATAAAATTGAGGAACAGTTGCTCAAAAGCTATATGAATGCGGCGTATACTGCCTTGGAAGCCGATACAAGTTCTTTTGAAGCGCTCGAAAACGCAGAGAGTTACTACCGCAAAGCATTGGCACTGCGACCTCAGGATCCCAATGTGACAATGGAGCGCGAGCGTTCCCGGAAAGCATTCCGTGAGAGCCTTTCCTTGAAGTATGTGGATGCTGCTGTAAAGGCTTTGGGGGAGCAAACCGACTCAATCAAAGCGCTCCAGGTAGCTGAGGAGTATTTCCGCAAAGCATTTGCACTCACGCCTAATAATAAAGAGGTAGAAGCGCAGTATTCGCTTGCCAAAGGATACCTGTTCGCTCAAGAAGAATATACAAATGAGAACTATGAAACGGTCATCGAGACGCTTGAGCCCGTTTATGAGCTAGATCCGGAATACGCCTCTGGAACGGCCAGGCAAACATTGTACGAGGCACATATCGCCAACGGCAACGAATTGATGGCAGGCGGTGAATACCTCCTGGCGCTTAACGATTATCAGCGGGCGGCGGTCATTGCAGAGAGGAACCCAGAGTCAATACTGAGCCTTTACGCAGCTAAGATAAAGGTTGGTGAGGCCTACGGCGCTCTGACAAACTATGAAGATGCAACATTTACCTACCTGGATGCTCTGGATCTGATGGATTTGAGCCTGATTGAGGACAAGGAATTTGATTCGACACGCGCCAAGCTTGAGGAAGCGAACCGTCTAGCAGAGTATCGTTATTTCAGGCAGGCCTATAAATTATTCAAAGAAGCCAGCCCTAATGTGCTCACCAGCTTCTCCGCCATCTCGCACATCGTAGAATCGGAAGATTACCTTACCAGTCTAGCGAACCGATATCACACTACGGTGGGAGCCATTATTAGCGTCAATAATTTAATAAGCCCTAAGGAAATCCAGGTGGGGCAGGAACTGATTATTCCAGGCTCTACTCCTTGATATATCTCCATATTGAGCGGATCCATCCGCAGGTGTTCCTTAGTCTATAAATGAGGTAAGCATGTTTTCTAATCGTCCGGCAAAAGTAACCCATACTGGTCCGCTGGCTTCAGATGCAATAGCTGCTACTCTGGAAATGAGTAGTGGTCTTGCCTCCCCATCAGGGGATGTATATCACATACGTGACCGTGTCCAGCGCAAGTTGCTGACAGATACTGAGGGAGAAGTCAACCTCAGCCATATTCCCCAAATGCACCAAATGATTGAGACCATATTCAACCAGGTGCTTATGGAGGAAAACCTGCTTTACACACGCGCCAACCGGGCACGGATGCTCGAATGGATTGTCTCGGACATCCTTGGATATGGTCCGCTTGAACCCCTGCTCCAGGATGCGAACATAACCGAGATTATGGTCAACGGGTCAAAATTGGTTTACATTGAACGCTACGGTAAGATTGAGAAGACGAACGTAGTTTTTGAGAATGATGCCCACCTGATGCGGATTATCGATCGCATCGTATCCCCGATCGGGCGTCGCGTCGATGAAGCCTCTCCGATCGTAGATGCTCGTCTGCCGAACGGATATCGGGTTAATGCCACCATCCCTCCCCTGGCACTGGACGGACCCTTGCTAACGATCCGAAAATTTGCTCAAACTCCCTACACTGCTCAGGACCTGATCGCGAACGGCACATTGACGCCTCAATTGGTTGCCTTCCTTAAGGCTTGTGTAGAAGCGCGGATCAATCTCGTCATCTCGGGTGGTACAGGTTGTGGAAAAACCACACTGTTGAACGTTGTCTCTGCTTTTATTCCCGAGAACGAGCGCATCATTACTATCGAGGATACAGCGGAGCTTCAACTGAAGCAGGAACATGTTGCACGCGTGGAAAAGCGCCCGCCAAACGTTGAAGGTAGAGGCGAGGTCACAATTCGCCAACTGGTCATCAACGCGCTGCGCATGCGCCCCGATCGGATCATCGTTGGGGAGGCACGAGGTGGCGAAGCCCTGGACATGCTGCAGGCAATGAATACAGGTCATGATGGCTCAATGACGACCATTCACTCCAACAGCCCACGGGATACACTGCGCCGTATCGAGACGATGGTGCTGATGGCTGGCCTGGAGCTGCCGTTGCGGGCAATCCGAGAGCAGGTGGCTTCTGCGATAAACCTAGTGGTACATATGGAGCGGTTGCGAGACGGCACTCGTAAAGTGATACAGGTGACGGAAGTGCAAGGCATGGAGGGCGACAGCATCGTCCTTCAGGATATCTTTATGTTTGAGCAAACTGGCATCCAGAGTGGTCGTGTTGTGGGTGTGATCAAACCTACCGGGCTGCGTCCCAAGTTCTCCGAGAAGTTATCCGTCAATAATATCGACCTGCCTGCGGGAATCTTTGATCCGAAAGCTTATTAGTACCTTAAAAGTTAAATCCTTGCACAAAAAGCAAGCAAATTAGGCAAGCT
>CAZGIX010000130.1:0-13107 GCA_964525785.1 uncultured Anaerolineaceae bacterium | reverse complement strand
TCTAAGGCTTAAAGAACATCATCCCGACCCCTATGCGCTCCAGGCCTTCGTTAGCCCAGTATTCCATCAGCGCCGAGTCGCTGTCCAGGGCGTTGAACAAGGTCGGGATTGAGCGCGTATCGCTGGCCAGCGCCAGGGCGCGGATTGCCTCCAGGCGGACCTTCGACGAATCATTTTCCACCAGGTTGATCAGCTCCGGGACTGCCTCGCCGCCGGTGGCTGCCAAAGCGTTCGCCGCCAGCCTGACGACCAGGGAATCTGGATCGGAAAGCGCGGCGATGAGCGCCGGCACCGCCCGACCGTCTGGACGCTGTTGCAGCCCGAGCGCGGCGCACTGCCTGACCCCCGGGTCTGGGTCCTCCAGGGCAGAAAGCAGGTAGGGGATCGCATCCGCCTCCCGCATCTCTGCCAGGGTGCGCACCGCCCACCAGCGCACGTCCGCCTGCTCATGCGCTAACAGGGGCTGGATGGCAGCCAGGGCGGCCTCGCCGCGCGCGGCAATCTGCTCCGAGGCCTGCCGGGCAGTCTCGTCATCGGCTGAAAGCCTGGATATGAGTTCTTCGAGCTCGTCGGCCAATCCTCGTACTCCGCATTAATGATCTGGCGGTGGGACGGGCAGGTCAGCCGCGGCAACATTGATCCACTTATCCCCTTCGTCGATCAGCATCACCGGGATATCATCTCGGATCGGGTATTTCCGCCCGCAGTCACGGCATATAAGCCAGGTTTCCCTGTAATGCTCCAATAGTCCCTCCCGCTCTCTCACGCAGGCGGGGCAGCGCAATATATCCAATAGATCTTGGCTGACCATGTTGTTGTCCTTCCTTGGTTTGATCTTGCCTACCGGCAGGATAGCCGGAAGGCGTCCAGCTCCAGGTGCTTTATGAGCCAGTCGAAGTTCATGGCGTTGGCCTGCGGGCAAAACGCTTCTGGCTCAAGTCCATATTCTACCCCAAAGACGGCTTTGCCAGCCTGGATGAAAGGCAGCAGCAGTTCGCACTCATCATATTCAAAACATTGCTCGTCCAGCGCCCAATCGAAGTACGGCAGCAGATCGGGGACCTGCTCTAGATCGTTCTTCAAGCCAATCGATAGGCGCCGGGCGTGCGCCTGCTCCGCCAGCCACCGGTTGTATGCCAGCTGGTCCGCGGGTGCCAGGGGGAAACCGCTATCGTTGGCGTAGCCGTCGACGTTGTCCGGCTCTACTCCGTCGCATTTCTTCTCGACTGCCATGTCAAGCCTGGCACCGATCACGGGTTGGAGCTGGTCGATCTGGCGGATGTCCAACCAGCGCTCATCTGGCCAGCCTTCGAGTGCATTTCCGAGCAGGCTCTCCGGGAACTGGCCTGCATCCGGACGCCAATCTTCCCAGCTGCCGGCGCTGAAATAGCAGATCACGGTGCGCCCGCCGGCATGCAACTGGTCGATGATTCCCTGCGGCGCATCGAACAGATCGATATCGTACATTTGAACGTCAAGTGAGGCGTCGATTTCCCCGCTGAGCTGCCACTGCCAGCTCGTGCCCGGAGAGGGCTGCCACCAGCCTTCGGGCCTGGGCGTTCCAGGGGCGTACTCTTTGGCAATCAGCGGCAGGATAGTCTGGCTGTCATCCGGCGGATCGAGAACCGCCTCGGCAGAGGCGGTTGGGGATGGTTTTGTGCTGCTGCAGGCTGGCAGCAGCAGGGCAGTCAGGACCACGCAGGCAAGTGTAAAGTTAAGTTTCTGCCTGCCGCGCAGCCTTCTCATCAATCGTCTCGGTTCTTGGGGACTTTCGTCCCCGGGCCGTACTCGTAGATCGCCTGCCAGGGCATGTAGTGAGTGGAAAAATGATCTTCGAAATACACCTGCCCGCCCCGATTTACGGTGCGGTACACGGTGATGTCTGCCCCATCGGCTTCCCAATCCACCTGGCGGATATCGCCTTTGTCGAGATCGGGGTTCTCCTGGTAGAGCGGATCGGGTGCCTCTTCGATATTCTGCAGACCGGTGGTTTCCCAGTCCACAGTGCGCCCCTCGGAGGTCGAGTAGAACTTCCAGGTGATCACGCGCGCTTCCGGGCTCACATAGGTCTCCATCAACAGCCAGTTAGGCGTGTCGTTGGTGAACTTGAAGTCCACGACCGGCGCAAAGACAGTGGCGTCTAATCCCGCCATGTCAGTGTCCACATTCCCGGCTGCGTTCAGCTCATAGTATGAAACGCGATAGGCATGGGCGTAGCGTTCTACGATCGGGTAGCCGCCGAAGAAAACCGTGCGGAACAGGGTCGTGCTCACCTGGCACACGCCGCCGCCGACGCCTTTGATCGTGCGGTTGCCGAAAATGATCAGCGCCTCGGCGTAGCCGTTGTCCAGGCTGACATCGCCCAACGCATCAGCCATCGAGAAAGTGGCTCCTGGAGCTACCAGCAGGCCGTGGAACTGCGCGGCTGCGGTCTGGATATTTTTGATGCGCTCTCCACTGGAGCCATAGAAATACGTCTTTTGAATGCTCACCGCTTCGCGTATGCCAAGCTCTTCTGCGGTGGCTTTGTCGCTGACCTGGGGATCGGTGTAATCTAAAACTATCGGGATGCTATGCTCGCCCTGCACGATGTTCTCGTTGATGGTCTGAATGGTGGCATCCACGTTGAGCGCCCGCCCGGTCACCGAAGCCTGGATGGGCTCGAGCTGGTGGGTCTCATCGTTGAAGATGAAGCGGGCGTTCGCCGGGCTACGCGCCAGACCGCCGGCAATGCCGTTCAGAAAGGTGCGCAGGCTTTCACTGTCCAGGCCCACCTGGTAGCGCGCTCCCTGGTCTGCCTCGACCCGCTCGATGCTCAGCATGCCCGCCAGGGTGGGCTGGTCAAAGGTCCACGAGCTGGTCTCACCTTCGACAGCATCCGGTACGGTCAGGTTGAGCGGCGCGGTAAGGATTTCCTCGGCGATCTTTGCCTGCTGGCTGGCGTCCAGGATAGCGGGCGGCGTCTCGACGACGGGCAGGGAGATCATCCCGTCGGTGAGGCTGCGCAGCTGCGCCTCCAGCATTGGCAGTGCCGCCAGGATATCTACGCTGCGCCCCACCTGTCCGGGCGCGACATTCACCTGGGTGCCGTTGACGCTCAGTGAGGCCTCCACGGTGGGCTTGTCGACCTGGGCAGCAATCTCACTCAAGTATGCCTGGGCGACGCGCTGATCGTACACCAACAGGGGCGGCAGGTCCGTACCGGTATACCAGGCTCGAAATTGATCGGCTGCGCGTCGTATCGGGTTGCGCTGCCGCCCAATTTGATAGGCGGCTAAGGCGCTGGTCCTGGGATCCAGAAACAGACCCAGATCAGAAGGGCTGGCTGACCATACATGCTCGCCCTCTTTGAAAATTATGCGACCCGTTTCGGGGTAGCTCAATTCTCCCGCCAGCAGGTCTTGGGCTTCCTCCGGGCGTAAACCGGAGAGATTCACATTTGCCACGGATATGCCGGGGTAGATGCGCCCAGCATAAACGATATTGTAGCCAACCACCAGCGCTGCCAGCAGGCCCATGAACAGGACCAGGCCGCTCACCCCAGCTACCAGCATCTGCTGCAGTGCCAGGGCGGAGGGCAGCGCTGCGGGTTTTGTTGCAGTACGTGTCGTCATCGTTTCACCATTAATAGTATCCAGTACCGTTTCACTTGTTGCAGGTTGTAGACCATAATGCCCCAATTGTACCAAACCGCGGGCGGTGCGGCTCATTTCGTGGGTTTATCCAAAGATTTAACCGCCGAGCAAGCAGAGCACGCCGAGAAATTCTATATACCAGACGTTGTGCCCGGCAACTGTGTTCCCAGGTGTTATGGCAGAATCCACTCAAGTAATTGCCTTGGCATTTGAGCTGATGTGGAAGAAGCCCGGAAGAAAGGGTTATAATTTCCCATTACCAGCAGGATCCAGGATCTGGATAGGCTGGCTGGCGGTGTCTCAGGCGCAAATCCATGCCCCACTCCCTTAGCGAAGAACAAGCCCAACTGCTCGCTTACCTGCGCAATCACCGGCATGCAGCCATCTCCGCTCCTGCCGCATCCGGCAAGACCACCCTGGCGGTTCGCAAAGCCACTGAGTTGGATCACGCTGGTTCGGAGGTGCTTTTCCTGTGCCGCAACCTTTACCTTGCCGAAAGCTTGCGCCAGCGCCTGCAAGGCACCGGCATCCAGGTGTTTGCCTTTACCGAATTGATCCGTTGGCTGCTTGAGAACGCGCAGCGTCCGGACATATTCCTGTCGAGAGGGCGCCCACAATGGGTCTCCACCGGTACCCAGTATGACGTCCCTTCACCTTCAGAGCTGGATCAGGCGATGTATGTGCTGGCGCGCCTCCCAAAGCGGTTCGACGCCGTTCTGATCGACGAAGGACAGGATTTCGAGGCTAACTGGCTGGCAGTCGCTAAGGCATGCCTGTCGGATGAGCGGGACGGCCGTTTTTACGTGTTTTTCGATGACAACCCGTCTCTCTCCCATGTCAGCCTGAAGCAGATGTATGCCGGCATCCTGGCGCCGCCTGTCCTTACCCAAAACCTGCGCTGCGCTGCGCCTATCGCCGCGCTGGTGCACCGGCTTCACCCGGACCCGCCGCAGGATAAGCCGTCAGCCCGCGGAGAGGGCCTCCTCCGGGAGTGGACGTATGCCACGGATGCCGAGCTGTCGGACCATCTGCGCAGCGCGCTGCTGGATGCCGAAGAGTTCTCGCCGGGGCTGAAAGATATCACCGTCCTGACGGCAGAGACTACCCCCAGCCGCAGGAGCCGTTTCGCCGGCTTTGTGATCGATTCGCCCCATTTGCGCGCCGGCCAGCAGGCAGGCGGACTGCACTGGCAGGAGGCCTGCCTGCGCTACCTGCAGGGTTTCGGTTTGCTGGAGAGCGACTTGAGCAGCAGCCCTACCCCCACACCGGCAGATGTGCACCGGGTGGTTAAATTCAGCGCCGCCTACCAGGCGGGTCACCGGCAGGCCTTGCGCCGTCAGACCAGCCATGTAGATAGCTCGACCCTGCACTGGCACATGGATTCTTTCGGCGGACTGAGCCTGCACTGGACCGGCGGCGATACGCGCCAGCTGCCCGCACCTGACCTGCTCAAATTCTTCGGCTCCCCCGGATGGGTGAAATCCCTTCCCCATGCTCAGAAACGCTATCGCCTGACGCCGGTGGAGGACCCATCCGACCATCTCTATTACATCCCGGTGCGCCTGGTGGATATCCCTTCCTTCCAGGGCCTGGAGGCAGGTGGAGTTGTGTTTGTGCTCTATAATTACTTTGCCAGCAGTCACGACCAGCTTTTGGCAACGTTATATCGGGCCTTCTCGCGCGCCAGGCGTTTGCTCTATATCATCAGCCCATCGATGGACTTATAGCAGTGTGACAGGCTTCCCGCAGCGGCGCCGCACGAAGATGCCCGCGGCTCTTTGTGACCAAATATTTCCAATGTGCACTTACTGGTTCTCTCGATAAATTCGTAGTCATTCGCCCTCACCGCTTCCCCGAACCCCTTCCCCTCTCCCAATGTTGGGAGAGGGGAAGGGGGCCAGGGGTTGGGGTGAGGGAGAGTTCAAGAACTTAGCGAGAACACCACTTACTGATCATTGCCCAAGTTTCTAAACTTCTCTTGCACAATAATATCGTTGAACCTGTTTAGCTTTATTTGCAAGGATCAGTAGTTGTAGTTGTCCTCCCAACCAAAATTCAGGAGTGAAACTATGAAACCCATCTCTCCCAATCTTGGCCTGAGTACTTTGCTTAACCATACCGGCATCGAGGACCCGGGCTACGGCGCCCATGTCCTGCCCATCTACCAGACCGCCACGTTCCGTTTTCCGGACACAGTCCGCGGCAGGGCGATCGTCTCCCGGCGCGAGCACGGCTACTACTACACCCGCATTGCCAACCCGAACCTGGAGCACCTGGCGCGCAAGATCGCCATCCTCGAAGGCCTGGACATCCTGCGCCTGCATCCCGAAGCCGAACCGGATCATCTGGTCGCCGGGCTGGTGTTCTCGTCAGGCATGGCTGCCGTCTCGGCCTTGTTCCTGGCGCACCTGCAGGCAGGGGATACGGTCATCGCCCAGGAGAACCTGTACGGCAACACCTTCAACTGGCTGAATGGTAATGCCCCGCGCCTGGGCATCCGCGTCGCCTGGGTGAAGGACACCTCGGCCCAGGGTTGGGAGGCGGCTTTCAAGGCCAATCCGGGGGCCAGGCTGGCTTATGCCGAATCCCCCGCCAACCCGACCATGTGGGTGGTGGACCTGCACATGGTTGCCGAGCTGGCCCACGCACACGGATGCTGGTTGGGGGTGGATAACACCTTTGCCACGCCCTACTGCCAGCGCCCGCTCGGCCTGGGGGCGGATGTGGTGCTGCATTCGACCACCAAGTACCTGTCCGGGCAGGGCGCCATCATCGGCGGCGCCCTGGTCAGCAGCCACAGTGACTTTATCCACGGACCGCTGCAGCAGGTGCTCAAACAGTTCGGCGGGGTGCCCAGCCCATTCGACGCCTGGCTGGCAGACCTGGGACTGCGCACCTTTGAGCTGCGTATGCTGCGCCACTGCGAGAATGCCCTGCAGGTTGCTCGCTACCTGCAGGGCCACCCCAGGGTATCTGAGGTGCACTATCCGGGGCTGGAGAGCCACCCGGGCTACGAGATTGCTCGCCGCCAGATGTCTTCCTTCGGAGGCATGATGTCTTTCGAGCTCAAGGGCGGCTACGAGGCCGGAGAGGCCATGCTCAACCGGGTGCGCATTGCCACCCTGGCGGTCAGCCTGGGCAACGTTGATACGCTTATCCAGCACCCCGCCAGCATGACCCATTTCGACGTGCCGCGCGAGGAACGCCTTGCGATCGGCCTTACAGATGGATTGGTGCGGCTGTCGGTGGGCATCGAGAACGTCGACGACTTGATCGCCGACCTGGACCAGGCGCTCGCCTAGCAAAGAAGCACTGGATCGTCTGTATCTGTGGGATTGCAGAGACTGAACTTTCGAAATTGATAGGTATTTATCAACGCATCCTGCTATAATCGTTGGGCCAGAGAAATATTCTCTGGTCAATAGGGGTGGTTTCTGGCCTTCTAGCCTTCTGAAATTTGCAGCAAATTGAATGGATTGAGCAGGCTCGTATGGATGTGTTCTCCGTGCACAGGGGGAAGGATGTTTGTAGAGTTTGTTCCAAAACCGGCTTACCAGAGCCGGTTTTTATTTTCTTTATCTTAAAGGGTCTTTTATATCGGAACTATCTCGTATTTTTACAGATAGCGTAGGATGGCATATGGGAGCCGATGGCTTGCTTGCCGCCCTCCCACTCAATACACGCGTTTTGGTCGAAAAGCTGGCCAGAAGGAGGCGGTTTTACACAACTCTCTATTCTCTATTCTCTGTTCACAATTTATATGGAGGTCTACCATGAGAAAGCGTTTGTTCGTACTGGTTATAATCAGTCTGGTTTCCCTGGGACTGGTATCGATCGCCCTGGCGGCAGCAGGTTCCGCAACAATAACCGCTGATAAATTCGCCCCAAAAATCGTTTATACAACTCAAAGGAGCGAACCCGCACCGATCGAGCCTTCTTCAACGTATCATTTTATAGATCATGCTGACCAACCCAGAGCGCCCACGGGAGAAAGCGCCTGGGATAGCTATTGGGTTGGCGCACCAACTGTCATCTCGGATAGCGGGCAACTGCGCATGTGGTACACCGGATGGGGGCCAGTTGAAGCGGGTATTGGTGAAGCCAGCTCCGCCGATGGCATCAGCTGGACAAGATCCCCGCTCAATCCTGTATTAACCCCAGGGTTAGAAGCCGCAGTTTTCAAGGAAGGTCCTGCCGATTACAAGATGTGGTTCGGCGGCAATGATTTCCTTAGCATCTACCGCGCCACCTCCAGCGACGGCCTGGCGTGGACGGTAGACCCTGCGCCAGCCTTTGAGGCGAGCAGCGTAGACGGCACTTTTGACCGCGATTCAGTAGAAGATGCCTTCGTCATTATGGATGGCGGCGGCACCTACCGGCTGTTCTATACCGGGGGCAATACCGACACAGGGGTCTATCAGATCGGTACGGCAACTTCACCGGATGGACTTGCCTGGACTCGCGTAGCCACACCAGTCCTGCCACCCGGCGACCCTGGCGATTGGGACGAAATCCACACGATGGATCCCATGGTCATCCTGGATGGCGGCACATTCAAGATGTGGTACAGCGCCTTCGATAGCAGCAATGCTCGCCGCATCGGCTATGCCACCTCGTCGAACGGCGTGGACTGGACCAAATACGCCAGCAATCCGGTGTTCGAACCTGACCCGGGCCAGTGGGATGATGGCAGTGTGGGAAATCATGCCGTAGTATTCAATGGCGATTACCACATGTGGTACACCAGCAACGGACGCATTGGCTATGTCACTTCAACGGATGGCATCGACTGGACTCGTTTTCTCGCTGCGCCCGTGCTTGAGCCTGGCTCAAGCTTGTACGCAGAGGTTAATTACGCTCACGATTGGGTAAATGCCGATACGGATCCGTTTGAACCTGTGGTGATCACTTATACCGGCGCCGGGGGAAGCATAGCCACCGTGAGCGGGCAGGCGGATGAGGGTGGGTGGTTCAGCAGCGATTATGGAAGCTGGGATCCCGGGCACCCGAATATCACCCCAGGAGACATGGTCGTTGTTGCCGCAGCCGGGTTAACCGCCGCTATTGACCCCATTGGCAGCATTGAGGGAGCGCTGGATGTCGACGAGAACACGATCGTTGGCAGCATTCACGCTCCCTGGTTCTCACCTACCCCGCTCATCGTACGCTGCGAGGTGTGGATCGAAAATGGACCACCAGGCATCGAGATCCCGGATATAGACGCGGACGGCGGCAGCTATTCGTGTGACTTCGACGACGTAGGTTGGGATCTGCAGCCCGGTCAAACGGTGGCTGTTCGCTATGTAGAGCCGGACGGCGATACCGTCATTAACATCTTTGAAACCCCCACCCTTCGTGTCAACTACGCCCACGACTGGGTGGAGGGCAGCTACGAGGCCGGGCACACCATCTGGATCACGCTTACCAATGCGACCGGGGAAGTCAAAGCCACCGCCAGCGGCGTATCTGGCCCGATCCCGTGGTGGGGCGATCAGAGCGGATTCTCCACGGATTACAACCTGGCCTGGACACCGTCTCGGCCCGACCTGCAGGAATTGGATTGGGTTTACGCCGCCTTTGACGACGGGTTTGCGAGCTCGGTGCGCATCGGCCAGATCACCGGCGACCCGGATGTGAACGCCGATACCATCTCTGGCACCATCACCGCCCCCTGGTTCACCGAGCCGCTGCAGGGGGATTGCGGCGTGTGGATAGAAAACGGCCCGGGTACCGGCTTTCAAGAGCCCGTCGATCCCAATGGCGGCAGCTACTTCTGCGACTTCGGCGCTCTCTTCTGGGACCTGGTCCCCGGGCAGGATGTGGGCGTTGGCTACCGGGAGCCGGACGGCGACCAGGTGTACAACGTCTTCCGCGAGCCGGCACCGGAGCTGCGCGTCTGGATCTGGGGGCAGGGACGGCCCGCCAGCGGCGGTAATATGGCGCTGTGGGTTGGATACCAGAACAACGGAAATGCGCCGGACGAAGGAGCTTATATCTCTGCCACGCTGGAGGGCGGCTTGACCTACCTGAGCGATACCTCTGGCCTCCCACACAGCGGCGACGGCACCCCGGGCAACCCGCTGGTTTGGCAGCTCCCCGCGCCCTTGCAGCCCAGCATGTTCCAAACTCGCTTTGAAGTCTTCGTCCACGTGGATGCAGCCGAAGGGGAGATGGTAGAAGGTGATGCCTACATCGGCAGTGATATGCCCTACTACCAGGGCGATCAGGGGGCAAAATACAGCCACTGGGAGGACCAGGTAGTGGCGTTCACCCCCGACCTCTCGGTGAACAAATGGGCCTGGACGGGAGACCCGGTGCCCGGCTCCACCTATGTGTATGCCGTAACCGTGTGCAACTTCAACGAAAATGCGGCGGGCAGCCTGCCGGTCATCCTGACCGATACACTGCCGGTCTCAGTCACCCTGCAAAGCTGGTGGGCGGGGCATGGCGGTTGGGAAGAGGTCTCCAGCAGCGACCACGAGCTGGTGGTCTCCCGTCCGAGCGTGCCCGGCGGGTGGTGCGGCGACGTGTTCCTGCGGGTGCTTCTGGATGAGAACGCCTGGCCCGGCATGTCCCTCTTCAACACGGCTGATGTCGCCACCAGCGGGGATACCAGCCCGGGTAACAACACCATCACGATCGAGAACGGAGTTGGGACCCCGCGGGACAACCTGTGGGTCTCGAAGGATTGGGTGAATGGCCAGTTTGTGCCTGGAGGTGAGATTTATTACAGCTTCAACTTCGGCAATGGCGGCAACCTGCCGGTGGAAAACGTGTTGGTGACCAGCACCCTGCCGGAGAATACCACCTTCGTGCGCGCCTGGACGTGGACGCCCTACGGGGAGGTGGATTATCCGCCGGATGTGATCACCTCCGATCACCTGGTGTGGGATGCCGGCGTGCTGGAAAACGGCTTCAACCGGAATGTGAATCTGACCCTGCGCATCGACGACGACGCACCGGTGGGAAGCTTGCTCACCCACACGGTGGATATCAACCGTCTGCCGCTCGAAGACCGCTACGATGATAACCGCATCACCTGGGTGGACCCGCTCAACGACTACGGGCCTAACCTGTGGGTGAACAAGCAGAACTACAATTGGGAATGGGAGGGCCGGCTGTGGTACGAGATCCGCGTGGCGAACCGCGGCAATACCTGGCTGGATGACTTCTGGATCACCGATACTTACCCGGTCTCAACCACCCTGACCGACTGGTGGGTGAACCACGGCCCGTGGATCACCGCTACGGAAGATGTAGGTAACCGTCAGATCGCCTTCTGGGTGGACGGGCTCAACCCCGGGGAGACCGCCAGCATCGGCTTCCACCTGGACCTGGATGGCGATATCATCGGGCAGGAGGGCCTGCTCTTCCCCAACCAGGTGGATGCGCCGCTGGAAGGGGACGTCTACCCGGCGGATAACCATGACCAGGTGACCGCCAGGACCGGACCGGACGTTTATATCGAGAAACAGCTCAGCGGTGGCGTACCCGAGCCGGGTGAGCTGGTCACCTATACGGTCAGTTTCGGCAATGCTAACCTGTGGCCCTGGGACGGCGACCCCAACTACGGCAGCCACATCACCGATACCCTGCCGGAAGGCATGACTTTCATCACCGCCACCTGGGCTGGTGGCTATCCCTGGGTGCCGGAGCTTGTCGACGGCAACACGGTTGTCTGGCAAGCAGGGACGATGTGGAACAACTCGCACTGGGAGTTCGACCTGGTCGTCCAGCTGGATGAGGGCCTGCAGGGCGGCGATGTACTCACCAACACGATCGAAATGTACGGCGACAGCCCAGATGACATCGAGCCCAATTGGGAGAACAACGTCTTCGAGCTGCCGCTCACTGTCCTGGCCCCTGTCTTCGAGGTGGGCAAGACCTTCGAGAGCAGCCTGGTCGCCGGGATGCCGGTCAGGTACGACCTGAGCCTGGCAAACGTCGGCAACCAGACCGCCACAGGTATTGCCCTGGTGGATGTCATCCCAGAGGGTGTCACCTTCGGCGGCAGCGATGGGGGCTACTCAGCCGGGCGGGTGACCTGGGAGATCGCCAGCCTCGCCCCCGGCGGCTCTGCCGCCGGCTGGTTCACCGGCACACTGACCTGTGAGGCCGGTGTGGAGGTGGTCAATGAAGAATACAACGTTGCCAGCAGCGACCAGGGCGTGACAACACCGGATGGCTCGCCGGTCAGCTTTACCACACTTGCACCGGAGATCCAGGTGAGCTTCCAGGCTTCGGAAACCAACGTAGGGGTCGGGCAGTCCGTCTCCTTCACAGCCGAGGCTGCGACCGACGGCACCCCCTTGAGCTATGCCTGGGACTTTGGCGATAGCGAGACCGGCTCCGGCACTCAGGTGGAGCACGCCTTCGCGGCGCCGGGCAGCTACCCGGTCGAGCTAGTGGTCACCGATGGGTGCGGCTTCACCAGCAGCTACTCGCTGACGGTCGTCGTGGAGCCGCAGGGTGTTTACCTGCCTCTGGTGCTCAACCTGCACAACACAGCTCCATAACCTTTCTCTTAATCACCCTGGCTGCCGGTCGCACGCGACCGGCAGCCAGGGTTTTTAATTTACCGGATTATGAAGGCTTATCGTTTTCACACTGTTTGCGTATTTTTTTACCCATTACCAGATATTCCGTTAAAGGCGATTCCATTATTCTAACGATTCGCTGACGGAGCACCAGGGTAATGGATATAGAAAAACTGTTAATGAACCGCCGCCGCCCAATAATGAGAGCCAAAACCCGATGAAACCCGTCACTGAAATGACTCGCGGCGAACTGGCTGCCTACATTCAATCCCGCCTGAGAGAGCAAGGCATTGATTCAGTGCTCACGGGAGGTAGCGCTGTTTCAATTTATAGCGCGGTAATTTATGTCTCAATGGATCTTGACTTTGTGATTACAGGCTAGCAGTATTGCTTGCTGCACGAGCTACCGCCGCGGATCTCATCGCTGCCCCACACCACCGGGATCTGGCTCTCCACCAGGAACTGCGCCAGGATCTCCCCGCTCAAAACCACTCCATTTGCCAACTGAACCGGCTCCATCATGCTGCGCAGGGCGTTCCAGCCCGCCAGGATCAGCTCATCTTGAATGACAGGCGATTGCACCTGAACAACATCGGCAGGGTCGGCTTCGACCGCCGCCTGCGCAACATTCGGATCATTCGACAGCATCTGGCATCCAGCCATGCAGACCATCAAGAACCCCAGGACCAGACTTAGAAGTGTATGCTTGTTCTCCATTTCGACCCTCCACCAGGTGTGAATTCCGGATTACTTCTTTCACTTCCAGATTAGCAATCCGGGATGGGGGGAAGGTCGTGGGGAATGTGGGGGCGCTGTTGGGGTTTAGCGAAAAGCGTGGGGTAAACTTGGGGAAGTGTCTGTAACATAAACGGTGGGTTTAAAATTTGGTGGGAGAAAGCATATGCCCAAGAGCTGTAAATTAGCTCGAATGTGGG
>CAZGIX010000129.1:0-13195 GCA_964525785.1 uncultured Anaerolineaceae bacterium | reverse complement strand
TCGCCTTTGCGGTTTTCCGAGTTATTGATCGACTAAACATGCACATCGGGTTAATTATTTGATGTACCCGGGTTTGAAAAAGGTTGTTTCAGCGAAATCGAATTAGGTTAGCGTGGGTGGTGTGTCTTTTTGAGTAGATCAGGATTATATTGCACCTTACCAACTGATGATCCCTGGCTGTGGAAAAGCAAGTGCGGGGCATCGTTTGTAAGTACTCGTAGGGTTATACCCTCATTTGCTCATCAAAAACATGCCGGAATACCGTCGATCATGGATCGAAGCAGGTACAGGAGTATCGGGGCGTCATGCCCGCACTCTCCGGACTTTCTCCAGCAGGGTCTGCAGCGGTAGATTTGCCAGCGAGTCCAGCCGAAAGTCGGCGACGGGAATCGAGTGAAAGCTACGGTGGGCGGCGTTACCACGGCATATGTCGGCAATTACTTCGAGTGGACCGGCTCGACTTCCACTATGATCAAGTACTACTATGCGGGAAACACCCGGGTCGCCATGCGGGTAGGCAGCAATAACCCCAAGTGGCTGCTAAGCGACCATCTCGGCTCGCAGGCGATCACCGCCAGCTACGACGGGCTGACCAAAGAAGGTGAATTACGCTACAAAGCCTGGGGCGGGACACGCTATTCCTATGGCACGACGCCGACCAAAGCGGCAATACACGGGGCAAATTAGCGAAACCGGCATAGGATTGTATTACTTCAACGCCCGCTGGTACGACAGTTCATTATCCAGGTTCACCACCGCCGACACCATCATCCCCGGCGTGGGGGACGTGCAGGTCTGGGATCGCTATACGGCGATGTTGAATAACCCGGTCAGGTGGGTGGATCCCACAGGGCATAAAGCTGAAGGAATGACACTGCGCTGTCTGTTTTACTTCCCATCATATGCTTCTTGTAACTTAGCAATGTCCAATTTTTTCATAGCCAGGAATACTTGAGTCACCCGGTCGATTCTTTTCCTGTCATCGCCTCGCAGCATTTCTTCCATGCCGGAGGGTACTATCTGCCATGAAAAGCCAAATTTGTCTTTGAGCCAGCCGCACTGTTCCGCTTCAGGAACGGCAGAAAGCTTTCCCCAAAAATAATCAATTTCCTCCTGGGTGGGGCAATTCACAATAAAGGAAATCGCTTCATTGAAACTGAAGTGATGTTCTAAAGCACTATCCATGGCCCCGAATTCCAGACCGGACAGTGAAAAATCCGCATGCATCACATTATCTTCCTTATCCGGGCCTTCGTTCTTACCGTAATAGTGGATAGCCTCGATATTTCCTTCAGGGAAAACCGATGTCCAGAATCGCATGGCTTCTTCCGCCTTGCCACACACCTCGCCCACGAACATGATCACAGGGATGATCTTTTGTTTTCCTCCCGTTTCGCCGGAATACAGGATTTGCCAGGATAGCCCATACCGATCCTGCACCCATCCATATCGCTCGCTGAACGGGTAATCCCCCAGCTCCATGAGCGCCTGCCCGCCTTTGGAAAGCTTATTCCATAATTCGTCAACTTCTTCTTTCTTTTTACAGGTAACCATGAACGACACCGATGGATTGAGCTTGAAAAGCGGGCCGGCACTGATAGCCTGGAATTCCAGGCCTGAAAGCTCAAAGGATACGACATCTACCGTACCTGATGGAGTATCGTAAAGCTTGGAAGTACGCTTGATTTTCGAGTTGGGAAAAGTTGAGGCATAAAATTCCGCTGCCTCAATGGCTTCTTTGTCGAACCATAAATGTGGGATTATTTTCTGCATTGGCTTTTTCTCCGTATGGCTGATGGGGTAGTTAACCAGCTATCTCTTCATGAGGGCTAACTGGTCACTCAAGATACTTGCTAACCTGTGCCTGGGAACAAACATTACCCCATTGGAGTTACCAGTTGAAAGTAATTTCCATCCGGGTCTGCCAGGGTCGCAATCCATCCACCCTCCATATCATAGGGTTCTTGAACGACCACGCCTCCCAGGGCCTTTATTCGCTCAAATTCCTCTTTGACCTGTGGAGTTTCAAAATTAAACATGATCCGTCCAGGATCTTTTGTGCGACCGGCCATTTCGGAATGATCTAATATGGATAGATAGGCTGCCCCCACTTGCCAGCCATAGAAGCCATGTTCTTCATCCACCATTCCTGCTGGCTGTCCGAGAACTTTTTCATAGAAAGCCGCCAGGACTTTGGGCTGCTTCGTTCCAATCATGACGGAGTTTAGGTTAAGCATCTTGCGTAATCCTTTCTGTCGGCGATTCGACTGAATTCATAGTGTCTGTCTGAGCTTCGTTGTACGTCTGTACGACATACATGCCCGTTTATAATACCCAAATTATATCTTGTTTATCATATTATTTGGTTGATTTTTCTGCAATCGCCAATGAAGCATCCAGCAGAAAGCTCACATCCATTCGACCCCCTTCGTCCCCAAAACGAAGAAACCCCCTCTCTGATTGCCCAATTGCACGATTATTCAACCTCTACACATGTGTTCTTCATTATCAAGACCACTTCCTCCCTCTCCTAATTCCTGATTCCCTGATTCCTGATTGCCTCCTCCTATTCGTTCCTCGTTAAACGCCCCTTGCGATCGTCCGTCTTTCCTCTCGCCGTCATCGATCCGCCACAAGGCGAGAATAGAATAGATTCATTTTGGTCTCTGCGCTCTCTTCTTGCTGCACACGGCTCTCGCCTCTCGATTCTCGACTCTCACGCCCCAAAAAACCTTTGTGCGCTTTGTGTTTCAATGTTTTTGCTCCGATTCATCGGATTCTACGATGCCGTTTCTATCGCCCCTGGATACTGCCTTATAGCATAGCCTCCAGCGTCGACAGCCTGTCGGCTGCGGACGAGGAGGCTTGAAGCGGCAGGCATTCGGCCAGATGGCGCTGGTGCAGCAGCAGGCTGCAGGCAAAAGCCAAGCACGTGGCTTCACCGCACTGGTGGCAGTTGGTCTGGGGGCAGCAAGGCGTAAACATCTAGCGGACGCGGGGCAGTATGCTTGCGCGTCTGGGCAACCAGCTCAGAGCGGTGCTCCCAGGTGGCATTGATCGCCTCGGTGGGCCCTTTCAGAAGCTCCACACCTGCTTCGACGTTGTCCACCTGGGAGATAGAAAACATCGCCATTAAGGATCCTCTTATCCCCCTGTGCTATAATCCCACCCCAGAGGTAAACATTAATGCTCAAGAAAATCGTGAAAATCTTTGGCGGTGACCCAAATAAACGCGTCATCGATCGATCTTCAATCATCGTTGAGCAGATCAACAGCCTGGAGGCTGAATTTGAAGCCCTCAGCGATGAGGCATTACAGTCCAAGACAGGCGAATTCCGCCTGCGCCTGGCAGATGGTGAAAGCCTGGACGACCTGCTGCCAGAGGCGTTCGCGGCGGTGCGCGAGGCCAGCAAACGCACCATTGGTCTGCGCCATTTCGACGTGCAGCTCATCGGCGGCATCGCCCTGCATGAAGGCAAGATCGCCGAGATGCGCACCGGCGAAGGCAAGACCCTGGTGGCAACCCTGCCGCTCTACCTGAACGCTCTGACCGGTAAAGGCACCCACCTGATTACGGTCAACGATTACCTGGCACGCCGCGACGCCCGCTGGATGGCGCCCATCTTCCACATGCTGGGCCTGAGCGTGGGTGTTTTGCAGATGGCTGCCCGGACAGAGAACGGCAAGAAAGCCTTTCTCGTAGACCTGGAACGCGAATCGCCCCATGAAGACCAACACCAGCTGCAGCTCGTGCCGCGCAGCGAAGCCTACGCCGCCGATATCACCTACGGCACCAACAGCGAGTTCGGCTTCGATTACCTGCGCGACAACATGGCCATGCGCGTGGAGGATCGCTCGCAGCGCGGCCATTACTATGCCATTGTCGATGAGGTGGACAACGTCCTGATCGACGAGGCCCGCACCCCGCTGATCATCTCCGGCCCTGCCCAGGATGAAGCCGAATGGTACGTGCGCATGGCGCAGGTGGTGCGCCAGCTGCGACCCGAAGATTACGAGATCAGCGAAAAGGACCGCAACGTGACCCTGTCCGAGATCGGCGAGGTGCACGTCGAAGAGCTTTTGGGCATGGCGCTGCGCGATCCGGACCGCCCGGAAGATGTCACCCTCGAACAGGCGCGCATGCTCGGCTACCTCGAGCAGGCTCTGCGCGCCCAGTTCCTGTTCCGCCGCAACAAAGATTACCTGGTGCAAAGCAATAAAGTGGTCATTGTCGACGAGTTCACCGGGCGGTTGATGCCCGGGCGGCGCTGGTCAGACGGCTTGCACCAGGCGGTAGAGGCCAAAGAAGGCGTGCGCGTCCAGGCCGAGAACGTCACCTACGCCACCATTACCATCCAAAACTACTTCCGCATGTACGAGAAGCTGGCCGGGATGACCGGCACCGCCGTCACCGAGGCCGAGGAATTCGACAAGATCTACAAGCTGGAAGTGGTCGCCATCCCGACCAACCTGGAGTACATGGCCTCACGTGTAGGCAACGATCTGGAGGAAGTCGAAGACCGCGACGAGCAGGGTTATAAATACAACTACTACGCCCGTAAAGACGATCCCCAGAAGGCGGCGGTCTTCTGGCGGCGGAAAGATTACCCGGATATCGTCTACCGCACCGAGGAAGCCAAGCTGCGCTCGCTGACTCGGGAAATACTGCAGTTCCATGTCCAGGGCCGCCCCATCCTGGTGGGCACCACGTCCGTCGAGCTGTCCGAACGGGTTTCCAATCGCCTGCGCGCAGAGCCGCTGCGCCGCCTGGCACAGGTGTTGCTGCTGCGGCAAAATTGGTTCACCGTGAACAAGCGTGAGGAAGACGGGCGCCTGGTGCCTGAGCTGCAGTACCTGTTCACTCCGGTCGAACAGCTGGACATCGCTGCCATGCGCAAGATGTGCCGGGACCTGGGGATATCCTTCAATCCCGAGGATGCGGATAACCTGAAAACCCTGCTCGATCTGCTCAATCTCGAACCGCAGGACAGCGAACGGCTGGCAGCTGCGCTCAAGGCCGGCATCCCTCACCAGGTGCTCAACGCTCGTAAGCATACAGAAGAGAGCCAGATTATCGCCGGGGCGGGCGCATTCGGAGCGGTGACCATCGCCACCAACATGGCCGGCCGCGGTGTGGACATCAAGCTGGGCGGAGATTTAGCGGAAGAGGTGCTTGCATCGGTCAACCGCGTCCTGCGCCGTGCGGGGTACGACAATCCTTATGATATGAATATGGATGAGCGCAGGCAAGCGCTTCTCAAGCTCCCCCCGGCTGACTACGGTATCTACGAAGCTGAAGTTTCCTTTTTCCTGAAGCACCTGGAGGACATGGACAAGGTGCGCAGCCTGGGCGGTCTGCATGTGATCGGCTCCGAGCGGCACGAAGCCCGGCGCATCGACAACCAGCTGCGCGGCCGCGCAGCACGCCAGGGCGACCCTGGCTCGTCACGTTTTTATCTCTCCATGGAAGATGAGCTCATGCGTTTGTTCGGCGGGGCGCAAGCCGACAGCTTGATGCAGCGCTTAAAGATCGACGATGCCATGCCCCTGGAAGTTGGGCTGGTGGGTCGCCTGGTCGAGCAATCTCAGACCCGCGTCGAAGGTGCGAACTTCGACGTCCGCAAGCACCTGCTTGAGTATGACGATGTGCTCAACACGCAAAGAGCCAAGATCTACGCCCAGCGAAACCGCATCTTCACCAAGGAGGACCTGGGCGAAGACATCGAGGAGATGCTGCGCACCGAAGTCAACCGGCGCGCTCCTGAGGCCCTGCTCGATGAAGAAGGTCCGTGGAAGCTGCTCGCTTGGCTGGAACAAATCCAGCCCACCTTCCCGGTTGGCAGCCTGATCTATCCATCCTACATGCTTAAACTGCTGGCAGATAGGATTTTAAACGGTCAGCCAGGGGTGGAGAAAGGCGCTGCCGTCCCCGCCTTGCTGCAGATCGCAGAGGCCTGCCTGGAAGCAGAGCGTGAACACCTGCTGCATGCTGTAGACAAGCTGCTCTCCCAGACACAAGTCCGCCTGAACACCCAACTCAGCGAGCGCCGCGAGCAAGTGGACACGTTCTTTGAAGGTTTATCCGTAGAGGATGATGAATCTGAGCCGCGCAGCCCGCGCCAGGTGTTGGACGAGCTCAATGCCGCGGCTCGCATGCAGCTCAAGCTAACCCCAGAGCAGCAGCGCATGCTGCGAGACGCAGACGATAAGGGCAGTCTGGATGAGGTTATCGATGAGGTTTACGCCCAGGTAGAAGCTGCCCTGACCAACCAGGCGATAACCCGCCTGATCGGCTCGGTCGAACGCCGTTTAGAAGAATCACTTGAGAAAAATCCTGCAGAGCTGGAAAACAAGGATTGGGACGAGATATCGGATCTGGTGCTGGGGGCGGTCGAAAACCTGTTCAAGCGCCGCCAGGAGCGCCTGCTGGGTAAGAATGGGCAGCTCGCCCAGGATCTGGAAAACGCATTATCGCGTGCCACCGGCACCCTCAACGCCAATGCTCTATACCAGCTCCTGCTGCTCATGCCGCAAGGCGCTCGGGCAGCCTTTGACCGGAAGACTCACCGGCGCGTGGTGCTGCGCACCACCCGCCTGACCTATATCTACGGTTCTGCCCACCTGCTGAGTGGTCGCGAGACAGATGAGATCACCCAGGATGTACTTGCACACCTGCAGAAGGCCCGGTCGGTCATGCAGAGGGCCTGGGGAGTGGCGGAATGGGCCCGCCTGGCATCCTCCAGGATATCCGATCTCGACCAGGTTTCACAGAATGCCATCCGCAACGCGCTGGGAGAGCAGAACAACCAGCTCGCCCCAGACCAGGCAATGAACAGCCTGCCTCCAGCCGAGCGTGAGCTGGTCATCGACGCCCTCGGACGGCGTGCTTTGACCGAGATCTACCGCCAGCTGCTGCTGTCGGTCATCACCGAGCTGTGGGTCGAGTACCTGACCCAGATGGAATCCCTGCGCGTCTCGATCGGGCTGGAAGCTTATGGTCAGCGTGATCCATTGGTCCAGTATAAGAGCAAAGCGTTTGCACTCTTCCAGGAGCTGCTGGGCAATATGCGCCTGGGCGTTGTCAGCCGCATGTTCACCTACCGCCCGCGCGATATCAGCACCGTGCAGGCCCAGGCTTCCTCCAGGATAGAGGCGGCTGAAGCGGTCGAAAGCCTCGAAACCGGCGCCGAGGCCGATGTGGACGAAGATATGGAGGCTGAGACTGAGGCTGAGGCTGAGGGTGAGGAAGAGCCGGCGGAGGTCCTTTCTACCCCCTCCGCAAACAAGAGCAAGCGCCGCCGCCGGCGGCGGCGCTGAGCAGGCACCCGGGCAGATGACCCTGCACTGCCATGAGAATCGACACCCTCCCCAAACGACCGGCTGAATTTTACCGCGCCTTACCCAAGGTCGATCTGCACCGTCACCTGGAGGGCTCGCTGCGCTTCGAGACCGTTCGAGAGCTGGCGCGCGTGCAGGGCATGGACCTGCCCCCCACCGCACAGCTGCGCACCATGGTGCAAATCGGAGAGGACGAGCCCTTGAACTTCGAGAATTTCCTCTCCAAGTTCTCTACCTTGCGCCTGTTCTACCGCTCGCCCGAGATCATCAGCCGCATCACGCGCGAAGCGATCGAGGATGCAGCACTGGATAGTGTGCGCTATATGGAGCTGCGCTTCACCCCGGTGGCCCTCAGCCGGGCGCAGGGGTTCGGGCTGGCTGAAGTAATGGATTGGGTCATCGACGGCGCTCACCAGGCGCAGGTCGAGACCGGGTTGAAGACTAGCCTGATTGCCAGCATCAACCGGCATGAGAGCGTCGCCCTGGCAGCGCAGGTCTCTTACCTGGCAGCGGAGCGCCTGGCGGAGGGAATCGTCGGGCTGGATCTGGCAGGCAACGAATCGGATTTTCCAGCCGAGCCATTTGCCGAGATCTTCGCCACCGCCCGGAAGAAAGGTTTGCACCTCACAGTCCATGCCGGTGAATGGGGACCCGGCGTGAACATCCTGTCAGCTATCGAGCGGATGGGAGCGGAGCGCATCGGTCACGGCGTGCGTGTCCTGGAAGATGCCCAGTCTGTCGAAATGGCCAAAGAAACCGGCATACCCTTCGAGGTGTGTATAACCAGCAACTACCAATCGGGGGTGGTATCTACGGTGCAAGCCCATCCCATCACTGAGATGATGGCCCAAGGGCTGGAAGTGACGATCAACAGCGATGACCCCAGCATCTCGCAGATCTGCCTGAGCGATGAATACCGCCTGGTATGCGAGACGATGGGATTCAGCCTGGAGGCCCTGCTCGACCGTGTTTTAGCAGCCGCACAGGCGGCTTTTCTGCCAGATAACGAACGAAGCCAGCTGGCTGAGGTGATCCGGACGGATTTCCCGGTTTAACTCTCCGCCGACCTTTTCTCCCACTCGGCGACCGAGAGGCGGATCAGGCCGCGAATGGTCTCATCCGGCACCTCATCCACTCCGCCATACTGCTTCATACCCACCATAACCACCAGGCCCTTTGCAGGCAGCTCCATTAATCGGATGGCCTGGTTCTCCAAATGGGCTTCCGCCAGCTTCTCCTGCAAGATCTCATCGATCTGAGCTGCAATGCTCTTGACCGGCTCAGGCGGTACGCGCACCTCAGGCTGGATAGCCCTGGCGAAAACGTCGACGGGGCTGATGCGCAGCGACTGGCTGGTAGCGGTTGGTACCTGGACGGTTGGCGGAGGGGTGATAGGCTCACCTGCCGCCTCGACTGGTTTTGCAGGCTCCGGCTTAGCAGCTTCGGATGGGCTTATCCAACCCAGCAACAGCCTGAATATTTCAGACAGGCGCTGGCGCTGGCTGGCAGGCAGATCAGCCGGAAAGCGGACTATCGTTCCATTAACCAGGGGGTAGGGCTGTCCGCTCTTGCGATCTTGCATGATCCTCACAATTTCCACCATATTACCGGCGCTTTTCAGGTCTGCTGGCGCTGCACCCTTTTTATCGGTGCGCGAGCCGCTCACAAGTACCCCAATCGCGATCCCGACCCCCACGCCAACCAGGGCAACAATGATCAAGAAAACGATATCGCTCATCACGCACCTCCTCTATAACCCGGAAAACCACAGAGCCCGCGCTGCGAGGGGCTCAACCGCCAGCGCTCCCCCGAGACATGGCGTCATCGGAGTGCAGATCAAGGCGCGGCTGGCATTGGGGACAGTAGTGGGTGCCCCGCTGACCGACCACGATACGCTCGACCGGGGTTCCGCATACCTGGCAAGCCTGCCCGGTGCGCTGGTAGACACGAAAATAGTTTTGGAAATCGCCGCCGCGATAAACCCAATCGATGCTGGCACCGTTGCGGCGGATGCCTTCTTCTAAAACCAGACGAATGCTCTCCCACAGCCGCAGCGACTGCTCAACGCTCACCTGGTTCGAAAGCATGAGCGGGTGTAGGCGCGCCATGTGCAGGGCTTCATCGGTATAGATATTCCCCAGACCGGCGATAAACCGCTGGTCGAGCAGCAGGGGTTTCAGCTGGCGGCGCTTTGCCAGCAGGTCTTGATGCAGCCGCTCAGGGGTGAACTCATCCCCCAGCGGCTCCGGTCCCAGACCTGCCAGGACAGTCTGGGGATCGCTCACCAACCAGACCCGGCCAAATTTCCGTGGATCGTTAAACGCCAGGCGATAGCCATCCTCAAAATCGAGCAGCAGGCGGCAGTAAGGGTTTGGCGAGGCATCCGACCGTTCCACCAACAGGTCGCCGCTCATGCGCAGGTGGAACAGCACGCTGCTCCGGCTCAAATTGAACAGGAGGAATTTACCTCGCCGCCCGATCTCCTGTATCAATTGTCCGGGGATATCTGAAGAAAAAGCCTGGGGAGACGAGGCGGCCAGGGTGCGATCCCAAAAAATCTGCGCCTGGGTCACCCTCAAGCCCAGAAGCGCAGGGGAATTCGGGCTTCCAGTGCGCAATATCCTGGCAATGGTCTCCACTTCAGGCAGCTCGGGCATATCTCACTCGTCGAACATCTCTCCTACACTGACCCCCTGGTGGGCGCGATTGATGACCTCGCCCAACAAAGGGGCAACCGAGAGGATGGTCAGCTTATCTTTCAGCAAACCCCGCTTGTCCGCAGGGATCGGAATCGTGTTGGTGACGATCAGCTCTTTGATTGGCAAAGCTGCCAAACGTTCGGGAGCCGGCGGTGAGAAAACCGGGTGAACCGTTACCAGGTAGACATCTTTAGCGCCCATTTTTTTGACCAGGCTGACCGCCGTGGCGACAGATCCCCCGGTATCGATTTCGTCATCCACGATGATCACATCCCGATTGCTCACGTCCCCGATCAAGGATTGCGCTTCGGCATGGTTATCTTGACCTGTCCGGCGTTTCTCAATGAAGGCGATCGGGGCATCGATAGAAACAGCAAAATTGCGCCCCTTTTTTGCAAAACCCAGGTCAGCGGCTACAACCACCGGATTGTCCATCTGCGGCAGTATTTTTTTTACATACCCGGTGAGCAGGTGGAAGGCTGTCAGGACGTCCCCAGGGATGGAGAAAAAGCCCTGGATCTGCCCGGCATGCAAATCAAGGGTCATATACCGGTCGGCTCCAGCCACCTCGATCATGTCGGCAATCAGGCGGGCTGTGATCGGGACGCGCGGTTTATCTTTTTTGTCCGAACGGGCATAGCACAGGTATGGGACAACCGCAGTTACCCGTCCGGCTGAATCCAGGCGCAGCGTCTGGAGCATGATGAGCAGCTCCATCAGATTGCGGTGCACAGGCTTGCTGGTAGTCTGGATCATATAGACGTCCTGCCCGCGCACGCTCTTGTGCAGCTTGACCCACAAATTGTTGTTCGCATATTCTACAATATCGCGTCCACTGAGTGGGACGTGAAGGTAGTTCGAGATCTCGGTCGCCAGCTCCGGGGAAGCAGTCCCGCCGAAAAGTTGGATTTCTCCATATATATTCAGTTCATGATGTGAACGGTATTGTGTCACGCACTCCTCCCACGGGTAAATCTTTGTTGGTCTGATCTGAGTACCTGCTGATCAGCCGTAATCCGATACGATCATTCATTATCCCGGTCTCCACCCCACTCAGATCTCAGCACACTCATGAAAAGCAAATCCAAATAGCCACCCTGCTGAAATTCCGCCTGGCGCATACGGCCTTCGTCGATAAATCCGGCTTTCTCGTACGATCGGATGGCACGCCGGTTGTTCTCGAACACGCGCAGGTAGATGCGGTTGAGGTTCAAGGTCTCAAACCCGTGCCTGGTCAGCAACTGGACGGCTTCTGTCCCATAGCCCTGGTTCCAGTAAGATTTTTCGCCGATGAAAATCCCCAGCTCGGCAGATCGATTGCGCCAGTCGATGTTGATGAATCCACAGTTGCCCACCGGCACCCAGGCCTCGCCGCTGCGTATTTCGATCACCAGCGGATGTTCATCGTTCGGACGCTCGAGCATGCTATCGTACCAGCGCTGCTCTTGATCGATCGAGATCGGGAGGTGAAGGGCTAATCCCTGGCGCACCTCCGGATCGTTGAGCCAGGCGACGAATTTCAGCAGGTCTTCCCGGGCGGGAGCCCGCAAACGCACACGTTCTCCGATGATCATGTACGACCTCCATCCAGCAGCATCTCGACCGCCCGCCAGGGCGAGATCTGCCGCGCCAGCACCCGGTCGACCAGGTCGCTGTAAACAGCCGGGGAAGCGGCCTTCTGCCAGCGAGAGACAAGCCCCGCCTTGAGCAGGGTATCCAGCTCGGCCTGCAGGCGCGCGTGCTCACGCCGCTCCCAGCCGCCGCTGGTTTGCAGATGCTCCCGGTGGCGCAGTATGGCATCACCCAGCTCCGAGATACCAACTCCCTCGGTAGCCACCGTTCGCAACACAGGCGGCTGCCAGAAATCACCTCCCCTGTCCGGCTGGGGTTGACTTTCTATACGCATTAACTGCCCATCGTGCCAATAAATGCGCGGTGCAGGATGCGCCAGCTGAAGCATGCTGAGCAGGGCGCGCTCTGTGTTTTCCACTCCCGGGCGGTCGGCCTTGTTCACCACCAGGATGTCGGCGATCTCCAAGATCCCGGCTTTGATCGCCTGGATCTCATCACCCAGTCCGGGTGCCTCTACCACCAGGGTGGTATGCGCCAGGCGGGCGATGTCCACTTCGGCCTGCCCTGCCCCCACAGTTTCGATCAGGATTATCCGGTGACCGGCCGCGTCCAGAGCCTGCACCATGCCGGAGGTGGCGCTGGCTAACCCGCCCAGCGAGCCGCGCGAGGCCATCGAGCGGATAAACACACCCGTATCGCCCGCCAAGTCACGCATTCGCACCCGGTCGCCCAGGATAGCCCCGCCGGTGAACGGGCTGGACGGGTCGACGGCGATAATACCTACTTTGGAAGGCGCACCCGCACCCTCCGGCTTGCGGAAGTAGCGGGCGAGATGGTTGACCAGCGAGGATTTGCCCGTGCCCGGCGCGCCGGTTACACCGATCAGGTGGGCCTGTCCGGTGTGGACGAACAGCTCATCCAGCGCCGCCCGACCTTCGGAGGTATCGTTCTCGATATGGGTCAACAGGCGTGCCAGGGAGAGGCGATTGCCCTCCAGCACTGAAGTTGCCAGGGACATATGCGGTCTATTTTACGGCTACGCCGCCTACCGCCTGGCGGATATCCTGGATTATCTGGTCAGTCAGCGTACCGGGGCCATACACGCCCACCACGCCCATTTCCAGCAGGCGCGGCACATCCTCATCGGGGATAATGCCGCCGATAAACACCTTGACGTGCTCCTGCTGGTTGTTCTTCAGCAGCTCCAGGATGCGGGGAGCCAGGGCCATGTGCGCCCCGGATAAAATGGACAGACCGACTGCATCTACATCTTCCTGCAAGGCAGATTCGGCAATCATCTCGGGCGTCTGGCGCAGACCGGTATAGATCACCTCCATTCCGGCATCACGCAGGGCGCGCGCCACAACCTTGGCGCCCCGGTCATGTCCATCCAGACCGGGTTTGGCAATCAGAACACGGAGCTTCCTCTCACTCATGCATACCTTCCAGGGATTAGATTGGGGTGATTGGATTATACCGCGCTTCAATAGCGAGGGTGCACGGTGGATGCTGGGGGAATTGGTTCATTCCGTCAATACCTTCGCCAAAAATAGGCTAAGTTGAGAGGGCTTTTGTAGTAGAGTTGA
>CAZGIX010000128.1:0-13257 GCA_964525785.1 uncultured Anaerolineaceae bacterium | reverse complement strand
TCACCGGCACACCGGTCCACATCGAGACCACCTCGGCAATATCCTCCGCCGAGACGGTCGGGCTGTTGGCCCGGTCCCAGCCGGTGCGCAGGCGCTCGAGCTGCTGCTCCAACGCTTCCTGGCGCTCCAGGTAGTCCTGGGCATCGTCGTAGCGGTTATCTTCCAGGGCCAGGGCGTGGTTCTGGCGCACCTCGCGCAGCTGCTGCATCAGGTCCTTCGCCGTCTGGGCAGCCGGGCTCTTGTACATGCGCACGCGCGAGGATGACTCATCGATCAGGTCGATGGCCTTATCCGGCAGGAAGCGCTCGGTCACGTAGCGGGCCGAAAGGTGCACAGCCGCATCCAGGGCGTCGTCGGAGATCGTCAGGCGGTGGTGCTCTTCGTACGCGCCGCGGATGCCGCGCAGGATTGCCAGCGTCTCGTCCTCGGACGGCTCTTCCACCATGATAGGCTGGAAGCGCCGCTCCAGGGCGGCGTCGCTCTCGATATGCTTGCGGTACTCGTCCAGCGTGGTTGCGCCGATCACCTGCAGCTCGCCGCGCGAGAGGGCCGGCTTGAGGATATTGGCGGCGTCGACCGACGATCCGGCCGCACCGGCGCCGACCAGCATATGCACTTCATCGATAAAAAGGATCGCCCCGGAGGCTTTCAGCTCGTCGATCACGCGCTTGAGGCGTTCTTCGAACTGGCCCCGGTACATGGTGCCCGCCACCAGCGATCCTACATCCAGCTGCAGCACGCGCTTGCCCAGCAATGGGGTGGGCACGTCAGCCTCGACGATGCGCTGGGCCAGGCCCTCCACGATGGCGGTCTTGCCCACGCCCGGCTCGCCGATCAGGGCGGGGTTGTTCTTGGTGCGGCGGGCCAGGATCTGGATCACGCGTTCGATCTCCATCTGGCGCCCGATCACCGGGTCGAGCTTTTCTTCCTCAGCCAGGGTGGTCAGGTCGGTTGCCAGCTGGTCCACCATAGGGGTCTTGGGTTTCTGCTGCTCCTTGCCGGCAGCTTTCTGCTCGGTTTGGGCAGTGCTGGTGCGGCGGGAGGCGCTGCTCTCCTGGAGCACCCGGCGGGTCTGGCGGCGGATTTGCTCGGGGGTGACGCCCAGCTTGCGCAGCACGTCAATAGCCACCCCTTCTCCGTAGCGCACCAGTCCCAGTAATAGATGTTCTGTGCCAATATAATGATGGCCCATGCGGCGGGCCTCTTCGACGGCATACTCCAGTACCTGCTGGGTGCCGGGAGAAAGATCGAGCTTGCCTCCCCGGTACTGACCGGTCCCGGTCAGGCGTTCGACAATCTCCTGTACCCGTTCGGACTCCAGACCCAGCTCACGGAGCACACGCCCGGCGACACCCCCCTCCTCACGGATCAAACCGAGGAGCAGGTGTTCGGTGCCAATGTAGTTGTGGCGCATTCGTTCGGCTTCCTGGTGGGCCAGGCTCAACACCCTGCGCGCCCTCTGCGTAAAACGCTCCATGCCAGCCAAGGCAATACCTCCTAATTTGGCCTTACGCAGTTGGTGAGATCCGAACTGCGTAACTTCTACTAATAGTAAATAGCTCAAACAACGAGCAACGGCTTTGCTTAGACATTTAGTCCAATTGGATTCTACCAGAGTTTAAAATGCATGCACTCGATTCGGGATTGCCAATCGTCAAGATTAATAGAAATCTAACCCGAAGTCTTCTCAAAAAATGGTTCGTTGGGGTGTTCCAGTTTTTGAGACAGCCTGCATAACAAAAGCGCACCCTTAGCAGGTGCGCTCTGGTTAAGCCGCTTCACGTGCGTGGCTATTCGGGGAGATCCTCTTCGGCCTCTTCTGCCGGTGGAATCTCCTCTGGCTCATCTGCAGGCTCGGGTTCGGGTTCGGGCTCAGGCTCGGGTTCAGGCTCAGGCTCAGGCTCAGGCTCAGGCTCCGGTTCAGGCTCAGGCTCCGGTTCAGGCTCGGGCTCGGGTTCAGGCTCTGCCTCGGGTTCGAGCTCAGCTTCTGGTTGAGCTTCGAGCTCGGCTTCGGGTTCAGCTTCTAACGCGGCCGCCTCTTCAGGGGCAGCGGAAGGCTCTTCCTTGGCCTCCTGCATCACCTCTACCTCTTCGGAGAGGGTTATTTTCCAGTCCAGATCGGAGTAGGCAGCCGAGTCCACTTTGCGCAGACTCAAGCCAATCCGGCGTCGTTCCGGTTCGATCTTGATCACCCGCAGGGTCACCTGGTCGCCCTCTTTGACCACCTCCTTGGGGTGGTTGATGCGGTGCTCGCTCAGCTCGGAGACGTGGATCAAACCTTCCAGATCGTCGTCCAGGCGGGCAAAGGCGCCGAACTTGGTCAGGTGGGTGATTTTGCCCTCGATCAGCATACCCTCTTTGAGAAACTCCACGCGCCTGACCCACGGATCGGGCTGCAGCTGGCGGATCGACAGGCCGATGCGTTTGCGCTCGCGGTCGATGCTGATCACCTTGACTTCCACTTCCTGCCCCACCCTCAGCACCTCATTAGGGTGCTGGATGCGGTCCCAGGAGATCTCAGAAAGGTGCACCAATCCGTCGGCGCCGTCGATGTTGACGAACGCACCAAAATCTGCCACGCTGGTCACGCGCCCCTTGCGCACGTCGCCTTCGGTAAGCCCTTCCAGCAGGCGATCTTTGAGGGTTTCACGCGTCTCCTGCAGCGCCGAGCGCTCGGAGAGGATCAGGCGGCGGCGCTCACGGTCCACCTCGATGACGCGCGCGCTCATCGGCTCCCCGACCATCTTACCCCAGCGCTGGTCCGGCGTATCCCCGGAGAGATTCGCCCTGCGCACCAGACTGATCTGCGAGGCCGGTACGAAGCCGCGCAGGCGGCCCAGCGGCACCAGCAGTCCGCCTTTATTGAAGCCAATGATCTTGCTCTGGAAGGTCTCCGCAGAAGCCAGTAGCGCCTCTGCCAGCTCCCAATCCTTCTCCTCACGGGCACGCACATAAGAGAGCACCACATTCCCATTGGCATCTTCCGGGGTTAGCACATACACCGGGATTTCCATCCCAACATGGAATGTCTCGCGCTCTTCGTAGGGGATCTGCTCCAATTCTCGACCAGAGATCACACCTTCGGACTTTGTGCCAACGCTGACCAGGATCTCGTTTTCGCCGATGGTGGCGATAAACCCTGTGCGGACTTCTCCCTGCTTGGGGAAATCCAAACTCAGGCCCTGCTCTTCCAACAGAGTCTCCATCGATGAGTTGTCTTGGGTTCCCTGCTGTTCTCCTTGGCTTACCTCAGGCTGCTCGTTGTTGGGCTCCTCCCCCCCCTGCCCAGTGTGGATATCATTTTGATCCATAAAAATACGTGCTCCAGATTCCGGTTAAGATATGGATCGAATTATAAAGCGGATAGACGAAGTTGGCAACCTTTGTGAAAAGGTTGAGAGTGGATTATAATCGAAACCCGAGGGAAACGAATGCCGCCCATCTACCCATTTACCGCCATTGTCGGGCAAGACCGTATGAAACGCGCTCTGGTTCTGAACGCCGTTGACCCGCGCATCGGAGGGGTGCTGATCCGCGGTGAGCGCGGCACTGCCAAATCCACCGCGGCGCGCGCCCTGGCAGCCCTGCTGCCTTCGGTAGCAGTGGTCAGCGACTGCCGCTTCGGCTGCGATCCCGATCGCCCGACCACCTGGTGCACGGAGTGCCGCGAGCGCTCGGAGCGAGGCGAAGCGCTGCCGGTGGTGCTGCGCGCTACACCTTTCGTCAACCTGCCCGTCTCAGCCACAGAAGACCGGGTGGTCGGTACGCTGGATATTGAGAAAGCCATCCAGAAAGGCGAGCGCCACTTCGAGCCCGGCGTGTTGGCGGCTGCCAACCGCGGCCTGCTGTACATCGATGAAGTCAACCTGCTGGACGATCACGTGGTCGATCTGCTGCTCGATTCGGCCGCCATGGGCATGAACATCGTCGAGCGCGAGGGCATCTCCTTCGCCCACCCGGCGCGCTTCATCCTGGTGGGCACCATGAACCCCGAAGAAGGCGACCTTCGCCCGCAGCTGCTGGACCGTTTTGCCTTATCGGTGGAGATCCACGGCATCCGCGATGCCCGTGAGCGAGTCATGATCATCGAGCGCAACCTGGCGTACGAGGGCGCCTCCGATGATTTCCGTAAAATGTGGATGCCAAAGGAAGAGGAGCTTTCACACCAGATCGAACAGGCGCGCACCCTGGTGGACAAGGTGGAGTACACCCGCCGCGATCTGCTCTCGATTGCTGCCTTGAGCGCGTCATTGAACGTCGATGGTCACCGCTCCGACCTGGTGATCTTGAAGGCCGCCCGCGCCCACGCGGCCTTCGAAGGGCGCACCTCCATCACCGATCGCGATATCGCCCTGGCCGCCGAGCTGGCCCTGCCGCACCGCATCAAGCGCGGCCCCTTCTACCAGTCCGAGATGAGCATGGAAGACCTGCAAGAGCGCATCGAGCAGCTCCAGGGCGCCACTTCCAACGCGGCTGAGTCCGAGCTGGCGCCTGGCGACCAGCAGCAGGAGGGGGGCGAAAAAAAAAAGAAGTGAGCCCGGAGGTTCAGGAAGAGGCCTCTAACCAGAAGCCTTCCGAACCGGCTGCCCAGCAGGTCTTCGACACCGGCACTGCCAACTGGTGGCAGGGCGGCGAAAAAGTCAAGATCGGCTCGACCTTCATCCCCCGCCGCATCGAAAATCCCATCGATCGCATCTCCCGCCGGCAGAGCGGGCGGCGCTCGCAGTCGCATACCGAGCGCAAGCGCGGCCGCTATATCCAGGCCCGCCCCTCGCCTGGCAAGGTGGATGACCTGGCCTTCGACGCCACCCTGCGCGCCGCCGCCCCGTTCCAGAAGCAGCGCAGCGAGCAGCGGAAGAAGGTCGCCTTCGCCATCCGCTCCGGCGATTACCAGAAGAAGGTGCGTATCAAGAAGACCGCCAACCTGGTGCTGTTCGTGGTGGACGCCTCCTGGTCGATGGCGGTCGCCGAGCGCATGGCAGCTACCAAGGGCGCCATCCTGTCGCTGCTCACCGACGCCTACCAGCGCCGCGACCGGGTTGGGCTGGTGGTCTTTCAGAAAGATCGCGCCACGCTGGTTCTCCCGCCCACTAACTCGATTCAGCTCGCCCAGCGCGCCCTGGCGGATATCCCGGTGGGCGGCAAGACCCCCCTTTCCGCCGGGCTGTTCCTGGCCCACCAGATCATCGCCAAAGAGCGCATCGTCCACCCGGATGTGATGCCGCTCATCATCCTGCTCACCGACGGGGCCGGCAATGTATCTATGGGCAGCCTGCCCCCGCAGGAAGAGTGCCACAGCATCGCCCGGGGAATTGCGGACGATGATATCCGCAGCGTGGTGATCAACATGGAGCACGCCGCCTTCGATCAGGGGCTGGCCCAGGCCCTGGCAGAACACCTCGAAGCCCCCTGTTACACGCTTAACGAGTTGAAAGCCGAAGCGCTCTACCAGAAGGTGCGCGAGGAGATGGCTAGCTAAATGTCCAAACTTGCTTCCCGCCTGGATTATTTTTCTGACTCCGTGATCGGCGAGATGAACGTGCTCGCCGACCGGATTGGGGCGATCAACCTGGCCTCCGGCTTCCCCGATTTCGACCCGCCGGCTGAACTGCTGGAGGCTGCCCAGCGCGCCCTGCGCGATGGCTTCAACCAGTACGCCATCCCCTGGGGATCGCCGAATCTGCGCCGCGCCCTGGCAGACAAGCAGACCCGCTTCATGGGGGTGGAGATCGACCCCGAAGAGCACATCACGGTCACCACCGGCAGCACCGAGGCCATGATGGCGGTCATGCTGGCGATATTCAATCCCGGCGATAAAGTCATCCTGTTCTCGCCCTATTACGAGAATTACGGGCCGGATATGCTGGTCGCCGGCGCCGAGCCGCTGTTCGTCTCGCTGCGCCTGCCGGACTTCAGCCTCGATCCGGATGAGCTGCGCACCGCCTTTCGGCAGGGCGCCAGGGCGCTGATCCTGACCAATCCTTCCAACCCCAGCGGCAAGGTGTTCAGCCCACACGAGCTGGGCGTGATCGCTTCGCTGGCCCAGGAATACGACGCCTACGTGATCACCGACGAGGTCTACGAGCACATCGTCTATCCTCCCTACCGACACACCTACATCGCCAGCCTGCCGGGTATGTTCGAGCGCACCATCTCGTGCAGCTCGCTCTCCAAGACCTATGCCATCACCGGCTGGCGCCTGGGCTATGCCATTGCCCCGCCCCACATCACAAACGGCATCCGCAAGCTGCACGATTATCTGACCCTGGGCACCGCTGCGCCGCTACAGGAAGCCGCCGTCACCGCCCTGCGCTTCCCCGATTCGTACTATGTAGACCTGCTGGACGAGTACACCCGCAAGCGCGATATCTTCCTCTCCGGGTTGGATGCCGCCGGGCTGAGCTATATCCGCCCCCAGGGGGCCTACTTCGTACTGGTGGATATCTCGCGCTTCGGGTTCAGCGATGACCGCGATTTCTGCGTCTGGGTGGCAGAAGAGATCGGAATTGCCTGCGTGCCCGGCTCGTATTTCTTCCGCCAACCGGTGAAGCACCTGGTGCGCCTCAACTTCGCCAAGCGTGACGAGACGCTCTACGAAGTAAACCGGCACCTGGCCAGACTGCCTGCCCGTCGATCTGGCTGAGAAGAATGTCATCCACGCCGGGGCAAATCAAACGGTGCGGCTGGCGGCTGGCTGCCATGCTGTTGGCGCTGACCCTTGCGGCCTGTTCCAGCGCTGCCGGGGATGACTTCCCATCTGCCTCTCCCACCGCGCCAGCAGCCGTGGACCTGCCGGCAGCAGCCACGCTGCCGCCCCCTGAAACCGCAGCCGTTGAGCCGGACTCCGGTCCCACCCCCCCGGCGACCGAGCCTACGGATAGTACCGCCGCCCTGCCCCTGCCGCACTACACCCTGACTGCCACTTTGAGCTACAGCCAACACCTGCTGCAGGTGGACGAGCGCATCCGCTACACCAACCGCTCCCCCGATTCCCTCCCCGACCTGCGCTTGATGGTCGACCCTCTCTACTACCCGGGCGTATTCCGCCTGGTCAGCATAGCGTGGGAGGGCGGTCAGCCGGTGGAGGACTATACTATCGAAAGCGGTCAGATCCAGGTGCCGCTCGCCGACCCGCTCACCCCCGGCGAGAGGCTGGATTTATCCATCTCTTACGAGCTGCACCTGCCTTCGCCGGTCCCATCCGAACAGGTCAGGCCGATCCCCTTCGGATATACCGCCCGCCAGACCAACCTGGTGGACTGGTACCCCTTCGTACCGCCCTACCAGCCGGGTCAGGGTTGGCTGGCCCACCAAGCGGGCTTCTTCGGCGAGCACCTGGTCTACGACCTGGCGGATTTCGACGTCAGCCTGCGCTTCAGCGACCCGTCGCCCGAACTGGTGGTCGCCGCCAGCGCTCCCGCCGAGCAGGACGGTGACTGGCGCCGCTACCGGCATACTGCGGCCCGTAATTTCGTCTGGTCCGCCAGCCACGAGTACCAGGTATTCACCAGCGTGGTTGGCGATACCACTGTGATGAGCTACGCCTTTTCCTTCCATACCACCGCCAGCGAAGCTGTGCTCCAGACCACCGCTGAGACCCTGACCCTGCTCGATGAGCTCTACACGCCCTACCCGCGCCGTCTGCTCAGCGTGGTCGAGGCCGACTTCCTGGACGGCATGGAATACGATGGGCTCTACTTCCTCAGCAATGGTTTTTATAACCTGTATCAAGGCTCGCCGGGAGAGTACCTGATCGCCATCGCCGCCCATGAGACCGCTCACCAGTGGTTCTACGCCCTGGTGGGCAACGACCAGGCGCTGGAACCCTGGCTGGACGAAGCCCTGTGCACCTACCAGGAGCGCATCTTCTACGAGCGCCTGCACCCGCAGTCCCTGGACTGGTGGTGGGCTTACCGGGTGAATTACTACGATCCGCGCGGCTGGGTAAACCGCAGCATCTACATCTCGCAAGGCTACCGCGCTTACCGCGATGCAGTCTACCTGAACGGCGCGGTATTCCTGGAAGAGCTGCGCAACCAGATCGGCGACCAGGCTTTCTTCGATTTTTTGCGCGATTATGTCCTTCAGAACCAGGGGCTGATCGCTACCGGAGAGCGCTTATTCGAGATACTGGGCCAGCACACCCAAGAAGATCTCTCGCCCTTGCTCTCCCGCTTTTTTTCGCCATAATTACCTTGTTACCTTAGTGGGTAGTCACCCGTTTGAGTGTTCGAGTATCTTGAATTATTATCATTCCGACAGGCGCCCTTTGCGACGAGGAATCCCTGCAAATAGAGTCTTACCGATGAGTGTCATAGGGATTCATCTCCCTTCGACTTCGCCTTTCGACTGCGCTCAAGACAAGCTCAGGGCAAGCCTTCACTGCGTTCAGGGTCGGAATGACATGGGCGGAGGCTGTTCGTGTTGAAATAGCGTACCTAGCAACTGGGTGTGTATAGAGATATATTAACCATAATATATATATTATCGTAGTCGTAGTAGAGCCTGGGGATATGTGGACAAAACGGAATAGTTAAGGAATCAGCCCTAGATGCGGGGGTGCGAGCGACGCGCATGCCTGTATAGGCGGGAGCAGCTGTCCGATTTTATCCCCTTGTGAAAATGATATAGAAGGGTGGTTTACCAGCCTCCCTGAGGTTCTCTACCGGTGAGCCGGCGTCGAACACGCATATAGGCACGGGTCAGATCGTACCCCTATATATGGGGGAGGCAGTTTTGCCATTCTTCGCACAAAAGATCGAGTTTTCCCCAAAACAGGGCACTTATCCACAGTTTTTACCAACTTATCCACAGGCACCAGATAAAATTGGAGTACTCCGGCTGGATTTGTACTCCTATATATGGGGGTAAAAAATTGGGTCTTGACAAAACAAACAAATTAGACTATTATCTAATTAGATGTTTGTCTAAGTTAGTTGTTTGTCTGTGTTAGATCAGCGTCTATTGGAAGGAGCCAGCCATGGAGGATCGGGATTTGTTCTACGCTAAGGAGTATCATAGCCGATTGGTAGCCATTTCTGATCAGGAACGAGCGCTGCGGGATTTGAGGCCTGCACGCCCTGGTCTGCGAGATATTGCTCTGCTGCACCTTGGGGATTCGCTCATTTCCCTGGGGCAGCGCATACGCTGTGCCAGCTGTTACGATCAGAAGGCTGAGCTGTCCCAGGAGTGCGCATGAGCAGCACCTCCCGACAGGCCCCCACCGCTGGCCAACCGGTCAGTCAACAAGATCCGCCCCGGCTGAGTTGGGATCACGGCACCGCCTACGATTTTTTCATGAGCCTATTGGTGCTTCACAACCCGGAGGATTACGGGCTGCGTCCTTCCTGGGCCGCAGGCGTGCGCTCCCGGCTGCCCCCAACCGAGCGAAAAATGCTCGAAGATCTCCACGATGATTTGTGGGTGCCGATGCATTGGATTTATACCCTGCCGGAGCCTAAGGATGCTGCCACGGTCCTCTGGGCGCTGCGCCAGATCCCGCCCGCTCAACGCCCGCTGACCCTGGTCAATATGTACGAGGTTTGCGAGATGGCCCCCCAGATGGAGCAAGCCCTCCGCAAAGTGGTCGATACGCGTTCCTGGGATCAGCACGATCTGGATATCTTCAAATCTTTCCTTGAAGGCCACAAGAAGCATCAGATGGTAAAGGACCTGCCCGCCTACCTGGACTGGTATGCTCGTCCGGATGAGCTCGGAGAGCTGATCTACTCAGCCTTGCTGACCTACTACCAGGTGTTCTTCGAAGAAGAAGAAAAGCGCATTGCTCCGGTGCTGGATGAGGGATTGTCGAATGCACAGAAGCTGGCGCAGGAGCTGTCGCTGCGGGACCTGCTGGCGGATCTATCTCAGGGCGTCCACATGGACATCAGTCCTGATGTGCGCGAGATCGTCCTGGTGCCGGGCTACTGGAACACACCCCTGATCGTGTTCCCCAGGATCGCACCGGACAAGCTGGCTATCATGTTTGGCACACGCCCGGCGGATATGTCGCTGGTTTCGGGGGAGCCTGTGCCGGATACCTTGCTGCGCATGCTGAAGGCGCTGGCGGACCCCACCCGCCTGAGTATCCTGCATTATCTGGGCAGCGAAACCCTGACCCAGGCGCAGCTTTCCCGGCGGCTGCGGCTGCGCGCCCCCACCGTGACCCATCATCTGACTGCCCTGCGCATGGCGGGCCTGGTCCATGTAACCCTGGAAGCCGGCGGCGAGAAGTTGTACGCTGCCCGCCTGGAGGCCATCCCGCCGCTGTGCGGTGCTCTCGAAAGGTACCTGACGGGCGGTTCGGGGGCAGGCAAAGCAGTGTCGAGGAGTGATTGAACTTCTATCACAGGCTGTATCGCGCCTCCGGCGAATATGTCGATAACATCCGGGCGTTCCAGCCGAACGCCCGGTTTTATCTGCTTAACGTAGTCGTCACCGGCGCGGCGATGGGGGTGTACCGCCTGCTGTTCAACTTCTATGTGCTAAGCCTGGGATTTGACGAGGCGCTGGTTGGCAATCTGGTCACCACCAGCAGCCTGACAGCCTTGCTGGTTGCCTTGCCGATGGGCTACCTGGCCAATTTCCTGGGGCGCAAAGCCTCCCTGGTGATCTCCGGCGCGCTGGTCAGCCTTTCCATCTTCGGGGTCGTGATCTGGCCGGTACAGCCAGTATTCTACGTAATGAACGTCATCAGCGGGGTTGGGCAGAGCCTGGCAGCCATTACCATGGCGCCCTTCCTGATGGAGAACAGCGGCGAGGCGGAGCGCACCTACCTGTTCAGCTTCAGCTCAGGCATACAGATGGCTATGGCCTCGGTCGGCAACTGGGTTGGCGGCTACCTGCCCACCTGGGTGGCGGCTTCAGCCGGGGTAACGCCGGTCAGCAGCACGGCTTATGCCGGTGCGCTGTTGGTCATCGCCGTTGTAGCCGTCGTGGGAATACTGCCATTGTTGTTCCTGCGCACCCCGCGCCTGGAGCGCATGGACCGCTCGATCTTTGCGCCGCTGACCTACGCCTCGCATCACCCTGCCCAGCTTGGCAAGCTGATCCTGCCCATGCTGCTCACCTCCATCGGGGCGGGTCTGATCATGCCATTTATGAATGTCTTCTTCCGCGTGGTGCACAACCAGCCCGACCCGGTAATCGGCACGTTGTTCGCCTGGGGGTCCCTGGCGATGGGCATCGGCCTGCTGATTGCGCCGCCTCTGGCGGACCGCATGGGCAAGATCCAGCTGGTGGTCGTCACCCAGGCGCTGTCCATCCCGTTCTTGATCCTGCTTGGCTTTGCGCCGTGGTTTTGGGTGGGCGCCCTGTCCTACTATATCCGCCTGGCATTGATGAACATGAGCACTCCGGTCTACCAGACATTCGTCATGGAGCAGGTGGAAGCGCCGGCGCGCGCCATGGTTGCCAGCCTGGTCAGTATGGCCTGGAACTTTGGCTGGGCTTTCAGCCCTACCATCAGCGGCTGGATGCAGGTGAATTACGGCTTCGGACCGCCGTTCCTGGGCACGATCATCTTATATGTGATTTCCGTGTATATGTACTGGAGCTTCTTCTGGCGGGATGCCAGGCAGCCCGTCTCGGTCCCGGTGATCGGGGATTAAGTTTACTCCCCCAGGTTTAGCAATTAACCGCATACAAGTTGCCTGAACAGGTGCACTGCACTTCGCAAGCGCATTGCACGTGTCAGCTTCGCCAGGAAATCGGATTATTTGGGTTGTTTATGTACTCCTAGATATGGGGGTCTCGATTGGGAGTGCTCATCCCTGATGGGTTAGAATAGAGCAATGACAAATTGTCCAAGTTGTAAGCAATCCAATACCCTCATCAATGCAGTAAACTGAATCGTTTACCGTACCCTCCAGAAGATCGCCTCAGGGCCGGGGGAAACATTCTGGATGATCATGGGCAGATACAACCTTGTTAATACAGCGACCTGCGTGGTGATCTGCACGGTAGCCGAGTACATCGTTGGACTGGTAAACGATGTGGCGGTGATCAATACCGTGTCGCTCGTGTACGGGAGGGCGTCCGCCGGGACCGTCACGGTCGCGGTGAAGGATTGGGAAAACCCAGGGGTGAGCGGGCCGACCAGGCCCGTCGAGGGTGCTGTCTCCCAGTTATGCGTGCCCAACGCCAGGGTGTAAGTATCGGTCAGGGTGGTGAAGTTATACAGCCGAAGTGTGTACTCTACCATCGCTCCAGGCGCGCCGGAACCTAATGGGTCCGGAGGGTGGATCGCAACCCCCTTTTCGAGCTCGAACGAGCCGATATCGCAAATGAGCTGACCGTCCTCGTTTCCATCCAAAGGCCGCGGGATGCCACGCTGGTCGATGGGTGGGCAGGCACCGTTATCGCCGGTATCGATCGCCGGGCTGCCTTGTAGCAGGGCGTGCGTCCAGGTGGAGCCGCCGTTGTCCTGTAAGGGACCAAGTAGCGGGTCCGTATTGGGCATGGAGTATTTGGCGGGGTCTAAGCCGCAGGTATCTGCATCTTCGAGGTTGTAACCTGCGTCCTTGATTGGATAATCGGCGGCGCAGTTGCCGCCGGATAGGCTACCGGCGATGATGTTGCTGCTCAGTTTGGCATCAGGTGGGTTAACAGACCACATTCCGTTGTAGATTCCCCCCCCGGAACCTGCGCTGTTTCCCCACAGGGTACTGTTGGTGATGGTCATCTTGCCACTGAAATTATAGATGCCGCCACCCCAACCTGTGTCGTACCCTGAACCTGCGCTGTTCCCCGACAGGGTGCTGCTGGTGATCGTCAATGTGCCAAGGTAGTTTAAGATGCCGCCTCCCCAAGCTGCATAATCGTCTGCGATGTTGCCTGTCAGGGTGCTGTTGATGATGGTGAGTGTGCCATACTGGTTGGCGATACCAGCCCCACTGCCGTAGTCTGCACGATTGTCTGATAATGTGCTGTTGGTGATGGTCAGCGTTCCATGGGAAATGTAGATACCCCCACCCGCCAGATTTGCGCCGTTACCCGAAAAGGCGCTGCTGGCGATCGTTAGCGTGCCAGAGATGCCGATATAGATGCCGCCACCCATGTCATCTACACTATTATTCGACAGGGAGCTGCTGGTGATGGTCATCATGCCGCTAGCACCGTAGATGCCGCCACCATCGTATGCACTGTTGCCCGACAATGTGCTACTGATGATGGTCAGCGTGCCAAAGTTGAAGATGCCGCCACCCAACCCATATCCATCTTCCCTGGTGCTGTTGCTTGAAAGAGTGCTGTTGATGA
>CAZGIX010000127.1:0-13474 GCA_964525785.1 uncultured Anaerolineaceae bacterium | reverse complement strand
GCTCGCTATGCCGGCGTGAGTGTCACCGTCGGCATCGTGGTCGGCATGACACTCGCGGGAGCGCTGGCTGGCATGGCTGGCGGCAACGAAGTGCTGGGGGTGAGCCACTCGCTGGCGATGGCATTCTCCTCCGGCTACGGTTTCGACAGCATCGCCATCGCCTTATTAGGGAACAGTCATCCGGTTGGAGTGGTACTGGCGGCTTTATTGTTCGGTGCCCTGCGCAACGGAGCCACTGCCATGCAGCTGGCTGCCGGAATCCCGATCGATATCATCTCGATCGTCCAGGCGATGATATTGGTCTTTATCGCCGCGCCAGCCATCATTCGCACAATTTACCGCTTGCGCCCTGCGGCGGGAGGTGAAGAAGGTGTGGTGGTGGCAAGCTGGGGAGGGAAGTGATCCATGGCGACGATAGCACTGCAACAACAAAAGATCGAGTATGTCTCTCCTTCACGCCAGCGTGTGATGGGCATCCTGTTTATCTTGCTGGGAGCGGCGACCTGGTTCTTCTTCAGCCGTGGGACGGGAGCGGACATACAAACCAAGTTTGTCATGACACCCGGCGGTTCGACAGCTACCCTCCCGGATATTATCCTGCCGGCGCTGGCGACGGTAAATGTGCTGGCAGTTCTATGCGTGATCCTGGGGATCATACAGCTGGTCAAGCCGCGTGGATTTGGGCGTTATACCAATTGGATTCTGACAGCCGTGGTGGGTATGTTTATCCTGGCCTTCTTGACCTGGGCAGCCTCAGGTAAATCCCTCAACCTGGCCGGTCTGCTCAACACTACCCTGCTCAAGGCAGTGCCGCTTACCCTCGGGGCATTGTCGGGCGTGCTGTGCGAGCGTGCCGGGGTGGTCAATATCGCCATCGAAGGCATGATGCTGATGGGCGCCATGGTAGCTGCCCTGGTGGGGACCATCTCCGGCAGCCTGTGGATAGGTCTGATCGCAGCCATCGCCTCGGCAGCTGTCCTCGGCCTGGTGCACGGTGTGCTGTCCATCAGGTATAAAACTGACCAGATCGTATCCGGCACGGCGATCAACATCTTCTCTACCGGAATGACCTCGTATATTTCTGCCAAGTTTATGCAGGTGAACCAGATAGAGCTGAATAATCCGGGTGTCTTCCAACCGATAGAGATACCAGTGCTGTCCAGCATCCCGTTCTTTGGACCGATCTTGTTCAAGCAGAATATCTTCTTCTACGCCATGTTCATCTTCCTGGCGCTGCTCACTTTCGGACTGTACTACACGCGCTGGGGACTGAGACTGCGCAGCGTGGGCGAGCACCCGCGCGCCGCCGATACACTGGGAATCAATGTCTTTCGCACGCGCTACATAGCGGTGCTGCTGGGCTCGATGATGGCTGGGGTTGGCGGCGCATACTTCACCATCGGATCGGTGGGCGGCTTCGACGAGGTGATGACCGCCGGGCGCGGATTTATCTCCCTGGCGGCGATGATCTTCGGCAATTGGAATCCATTCGGAGCGTTCGGGGCTGGCGCGCTGTTCGGCTTTGCCGATTCTTTGGCCTCTCGCTTTGCCATCCTGGGTGTGAAAATCCCCTCCGAGTTCCTGCTCATGACCCCCTACCTGGTCACGATGATCGTGCTGGCGGGCGTGGTTGGGCGCAGCCGCATGCCGGCGGCGGACGGCACACCGTACGTGAAAGAGGGCGGATAATCCCTTTTCTCACACCTTGACAATAAATGGGCGGCGCACAGCCGCTCATTTATTATTTACGGAGACTGCACATCGAAAGCCAACACGCAGATTGGGCCTGGCGGAGTGGGAAGAGTCTCTGAAATAGGTGGTAGCGTTTTCGGAGGGCGAATCGAACGATCCGCCGCGCAGGACATGATCCATGACCAGATCGGGGCCGGTAGGGTTTCTTTCAGGGGAGATCTTATAATAGTCAAGGTCATAAGTATCGGCGACCCATTCGGCAGCGTTGCCGCACATATCTAATAACCCGTATGGGCTGGCCCCGTCAGGATAGCTGCCCACATCAGTCACCTCGCCAACACTGCTCTCAGCGGTGTTGGCTTTTTTAGGATCCCACTCAACTCCCCAGGGGTATCTGCGAGCGTCTTCGCCGCGGGCGGCCTTCTCCCATTCAGATTCGCTGGGCAGACGCAGACCCAGCCAGCGGCAGTAGGCATCTGCGTCTTTCCACAGCACGCCAACCACCGGCAGGCGGCTGCTCCCGGCACTGCCAGCCTTCCAGCCATCTGCCTGGTAGCCGGTGGCGGCGATGAAGCGCTCAAAATCGGCGTGCGTGACCTCTGTCTCGTGAATCTCGTAAGCATCTAAATAAACGCGGTGGCGAGGCTGGTTCGATTCTCTGCCGTCGTCTGCTCCCATCCAAAACCACCCGGCCGGCACCTCAATCAGGGCTGGGCCTGCTCCCGGTGCTTCCACTGTCGTGGGAGGGACAGCCCGCTTGCAGGCTGCCAGCGCCAGCAGGAGGGAGGCAGCCCCTAAGACCCTGATCGTCTGCATTCCTGGTTGGGACATGGGCCTACAACACTTCTTGATGCCAGAATTTACCAAACGGGGCGCTGTAAGCTTGCAGCGCCCCGTTTTTTCTCATTCTAACTGATTATTAACCAACGGCAAGAACAGGTACGACCTAAGCCCGGTGACCACTGGCTCACCGAAGACCGGAGCGGATATCTCGCCGCTGATGACGGAGTATTCATCGTTGACGATGGCGGTGCTGGCTTCTGGCAGCACTTGCACGGTAAGCTGCACACTCCAGGTCTCGCCCGAGCCCAGGCTGGGGAGCGACCAGGCGACCATGCCACCCGAGAGCGTGTTAGGCTGTGTAGCAGTAATGAACGCGGTATTAATGGGCAGTGTGTCCGTCAGCACCAGGTCCGTTGTGTCACTGAGCGGGTGCTGGTTGGTGACCTGCAGAGTGTAGGTCAGCAGATCACCCCTCGAAACAACCTGCGCCGACGCGCTTTTGGCCAGCGACAGGGCATAGATGGCAGTGGTCACCGGCGGGCCGGTCAGGGCAGCGACCTTATCGCTACGCACGCCATAGTGCTCGTTCACCACGCTGCCCTCGAAAGCAGCCGGCACGCGCACGGCAAGCAGCTCGCTCCAGGTGGTGCCCGGCGCCAGGCTGGGCAGCGTCCAGGTGATCAGGCTGCCGGAAATGCTCACCGGCTGGGTGGCGGTGATAAAGGCTGCGTCGGCTGGCAGCACATCGGTCAGCACCAGGTGCTGGGTGAGCGCCAACGGGTGCGGGTTGGTGACGGTCAGGGTATAGGTGAGCACGTCGCCTGCCGCGACGGATTCCGGAGCCCTTTTCGCCAGCTCCAAAACGTAAGGCATCACATCGGTGCTGACGGGTAGGCCGAGGACTGGATCGGCTTCGAGTGCATCTGCCCCGTATACCTGGTTGGTCACCGTGCCGTTGACTTGCGGCTGGACGACCAGATCTACCGCCAGGGCTTCAGACGGTCCCAGGCTGGGGAAATCCCAGCGGGCAATCCCATTTTCCAGCGTATAGGTGCCTGTAGCGCTGATGAAGGTGGTATTGGCAGGGATCACGTCGGTCAGCACCACGTTGTTAAGCGGGATGGTGGTGTATGGGTTGGTGACTGTCAGGGTGTAGGTCAGGACCTCGCCGGGCAGCACGACCGCCGGCGCGGCTTTCGAAAGCGCCATCTCGCTGGAAAGGATGGTTGTGACCACCGGCTCGCCCAGCACGGCGAGGATGTCATCGCTGCGTGCGCCGTATTGATCGTTGACCACCTGGCCGCGTGCAGCCGGCTCGACAAGGACGACCAGCTCGACGGTCTGGGTCTGATTGGCGTCCATACTGGCGAACTCCCAGCTCACCGTGCCTCCATCGAAGATATGGGGTAAGGTGGCCGTAATAAAGGAAGCGCCTGTCGGGATGGTATCCCTGAGCACAACGTTCGTGGTAGGTGAGAGGACGGCGATGTGGTTGAGATCGATTGTATAGGTGAGCACCTCGCCGGGCAGGACGATCTCCGGCGCCCGGGTCTTGGTGATGTCGAAACCGTGATATTGCAAAGCCCCCAGGGCGTCGATGCGCCCCCAGCCGTATACGTTATTGGGCACACTTTCGGAGCCGTCGCCCCCGCAGCCCTGGCTGGTTGTGCGCGGCACAGCGGATTGCTCGATCACCATCTCCAGGGTATCCACCTGTCCCGCCAGGCCGGGATTGGCAGAGATGAGCAGCCCCACCAGCCCGGCGACGTGCGGGGCTGCCATGCTGGTGCCGCTGCTGACCCAGTAGCCGCCGCCGGGCACGCTGGAGAGAATGCCCACCCCGGGGGCGGAGATATCCGGCTTCATGCGGTTGCTGCCGTCCACGATCACCGGGCCGCGGCTGCTGAAGCTGGCGATTGTGTCCGAATGGTTGCCGGTAGCGCCGACGGTAAAGGAGACGTCGTAGATGGCTGCCGGATCATTCACCGTGCTGCAGCCTGAGCCGCTGTTGCCGGCGGAATGGGCGGTGAGGATGCCCGCCGCGCGCACGTTATTCACCACCGTGAGCAGCACGTTCGGGTTAGTGCAGCCCTCGCTTACCGGGCAGCCCCAGGAGTTGTTGATCACGTCTGGAGCCATGGATGGGTCGCCTTGGGTTGGGTTGCTCCCAATAGGATAGGGGGCGATGAACCATTCGTAGCACTCGCTGTAGGTGGCGGGGGTACCAACGCCGTTCCTCATATTACGACAGCCGATCCAACGGGCGCCGGGCGCCATGCCGGTCTGGTTGCCCCCGCCATCGTCGCCGACCATGGTGCCCATCGTATGGGTGCCGTGACCGTAATCGTCGCAGGGCACCGGCGAATTGACTCCACAGCTGCTGCTCCCGGAGTGGATGGCGTCGTGCCAGTTGTAGCTGTGGTTGGAGCTTGAGCCATCCCAGCCGCGATACTGGTTGATCAACGCCGGGTGGTCCCATTCATAGCCGGTGTCCTGCCCGCCGATCACCACTCCCTGACCGGTAAATCCCTGTGCCCACACGTCTGGGGCGTTGACCCAATTGATGTTCCATTCGATGGCCTCGGGCGCCGCCGGGGTGCCGGTCTGCGGCTCGAATGCCGGGCGGTCCAGTTTCACCTGGGGATTGGCGTAGATGTGGGCAATGTCGCTGCGCTCAGCCATCGCCTGCACCACGTTTGCTCCCCCGCGCACCCAGATCATGTTAGCCACCCAATAGGCGCGGTGCTCGACGCCGGATGCTTTCAACTCAGCCAAAACCGGCGCCTGGGTGCGGGCAGCGATCTCGGTCAGCGTCTCGAAGACATAGGTGCCCTTGTCTAGCTTGGTGGGGAGGGATCCCGCTGCGCTCAGGTCGGCTTGCTCGGCGAGGTAGACCAGGAACTCCGTCTCCCCTCCAGCCTCTGTCGATAGCACCCAGGGGTCAACCTTGGACTGCCAGGCGATGGAAGGTTGACCTGGTGGGGCGTAGTAGCCGCCGAAGATCATGCTCAGAAGGGCCATGATGCTCAGAAATCTCGATGCGATTTGCATGGGATGCTCCAAAGTTTGATCTCTGATCGTTTTGTGTATCCAGCCAGGACTGGCAGTCCTGCCAGGAATGCCAGTCCTGAAAGATCAGCTTGTCAGGCGGCCGGCGTGGGTTACTCTGACAGTGCCTTGACCAGCTCGCGGCAGAAATCGGGGATATCTTCGACGACTCGCCCCCACACCAGATTGCCGTGGCGGAAAGCGGGCTCGTTCACCCAGGTGGCTCCGGCATTGAGCAGGTCGTCCTTGATGCCGAGCGAGCCGGTGGCGGGCTGCCCGCTGACGATGCCGGCAGAGATGAGCACCAGGCCGGCATGGCATATGGCGGCGACGATCTTCCCTTGCTGGTAGGCGCCGCGCACCAGGTCTAGAACCGGTGCGTAGCGGCGCAGCTTGTCCGGCGCCCACCCACCCGGCACGACCACAGCGTCGAAATCCGCGGCGCGGACGTCTGCGGCGCTGGCATCCGGTTTGGCGGGCAGGCAGTTCTTGCCGTGGTACTGGCTGTCGCTGCCCGAGCCAACGACCGTCACGCGAGCGCCTTCTTCACGCAAGCGCATGAGCGGCACCCAGAATTCCAGGTCTTCGTAGCCATCTTCTACCAGGTAAGCGACGTGTTTTCCAGAAAGCTTCATAATATACCTCCATAAATTTACAGTTTGATCAGCAGCTTAATCTCAGGCCAGATAAATGGCAGCACCAGGGCTCCGCCCGCTCCTAGCGCTAGGACGGCCAACGGCAGGGCAGGCAGAGGCAATTGGAGCAGCGCTGCGATCAGCAGCGCTCCCAGGATGGAAGCAGGTACTACCCTCAGCAGCGTGTTCCTCACCTTGAGCAGGCCTCCAATGCGCCGGTTCTGCAGCCAGAGCAGCAGCAAGGCCTGGGAAGTGTAGGCCAGGGTATTGGCCAGGGCGATCCCCGGCGCGCCCAGGCGGGAGCCGAGAGCGATCGCCAGGAGCACAAAAACGACGGTATTTGTGGCCGCAGTTGCCAACGGCGTCAGGGCGTTCTGGCGGGCATAGAAGGAGCGCGCTGCCACTTCGAGCAGAGAATGACCCACCAGGCCAATCAAGAACATGCGCGCTGTCCGTACCACCAGCTCGGTGCCGGCTTCATCGAAGTTCAGGATGCCTACCGCCGGAGGGAGGACCAGCGAGAGCAGCACGGCACTGGGAATGGTCAGCGCCAGGATGACCCTTATTGTGTGATTCATGGTTTGCCGGTAAGCACCCAGGTCGCCGCGGGAGCTTTGCTCTGAGAGCGTGGGCAGCAGCACTGTTCCCATGGCAGTGCCGATGATCGTCTCGGGCACCTGCATGAACAGCCATCCATAAACCAGGGCCGTCACTGCCCCGGTTGCCAGGCGAGAGGCGATGTTATCTTGCGCCAGGAAGATCAGCTGGATGCAGAACATGGTCAGGACCCGTGGTCCCATAAGTGCCAGCACGCGCCGGACGCCCGTATCGTGCAGGTTGATGCGCGGCATCCACATGAAATTGTAGTGCAGCAAGCCGGGAATCTGTACTACCAGGAAGAGCGCCGCACCCAGGATGGTGCCGTACACCAGCCCGTGAATGCCGAGCCCTGCCGCCGGCAGGCTGAGCGGGCCGATCTGGTAGCCGGTCTGCGGCGCCAGGATCGTCACCCCGAACAGGGTGCCAATATCGTACATGCTGGGAGCCAGGGCTGGCAGAAGGAAATGCTGGTTTGACTGCAGTCCGGCGATGGCCAAGCCAGCCAGCGAAAAAAGCAAGGTGGAGATCAGGTTCAGGCGCATCAGGTCTGCCACCAGCGCCTGCTGCTCGGCGGTGAAGCCGGGAGCTATGCCCAACCGCCAGCTCACCAGCTGGTCGGCGAAGAGCGCTACCAATACCGACAGCGCCGCGGTGGCCAGGAAGACCAGGTTGGCAACCCGGGAGAACAGCTCCCACATGGCGCTGCGTCCACGTCGATCCAGGTACTCAGACAACACCGGGATCAGAGCGACCGCCAGGGCGCCGCCGGAGATCAGCGCAAAGAGCAGATCCGGGATGTTGTTGGCGGCATTGAAGGCGTCCAGCTCGGGCGACAGGCCAAACTGGCGAGCGACCATTACCTGGCGCAGAAAGCCGAGTAGTTTTTCCAGGCCGAAGAAGACGGCAACGATCAGGGAGGAGCGGGCTAGATGGCTCATCGTGTAGCGAGGCAATGGCAGCTATTTATATCAAAACCGGGATAAGTATAGCACGAGTTTCCCCAGGCATCGGCCTGCATATTGTTCCCCGTCGTTCGCCTGCTCCAATTAGGCTCTCTTTGCGCCAGGACAAAGAGGTCGATCGTTTATTTGATATAATTTTATTGTAAATATAGTAAATAATATGCGTACGGGATAAGAGTCAAAATTTTTCCGTTATCCCGAGCTGATGGTAAATAAAATCTTGATTTGGAGGTTTTTCGATGAGGAAAAATATTGGTAAAACTCTGCCCAGGGTGCTGGTGTTGCTGCTGATCGCGGGTATGCTGACCGGCTGCGTCCCTCAGGCTTTTGCATGGGGTGAAGCACGCGTAGAAGCTCAAACGCAGGCCGAGCGGGGATCAAAACCTGCTGCCAACCTGGCAGCACCCGCGCAAGCCCAGAGCAGCAGCACAAACCAGGCGGGGTCAGCCGAGCCAACCGTGACGTTCAGGCTGCAGACCGGCCTTGCTTATGAGCGCATGGCGTTTATCAGCCTGGACGAGGCCAGCCAGGGTGTAGCCAATCCGGATTTGAAGGTCAAAGTAGGAGACGTGGTCGAGATTATCCTGGTCAATGGAGACGGCGTCCAGCATAACGTAGCCGTGCCAGATTTCAATGCCAAGTCTGGGGATGTGATCCAGAAAGAAGAGGAAGTGCGGATTGTGTTCACTGCTGATACGGAAGGTATCTTCCCCTATTACTGCGACATTCCCGGGCACCGGCAGGCAGGCATGGAGGGAAAGCTGATCGTCGGCGAGCCGGCGGAAGCCCAGATCGTGGAATTCCCGAGCGTCGCCCGCTCACCGGATGACCTGCCAGGGCCGATCAGGCGCAGCTCCCCGGAGCAGGTGAGCGTGGTGCTGGAGACGGTGGAGGTCGAGGGTCGTCTGGCAGACGGCAGCGGCTACACCTACTGGACGTTCGGCGGCAAGGTTCCCGGACCGTTCATCCGTGTCCGGGTGGGGGATACATTGAATGTAACCCTGAAAAACTCGAGCACCAGCACGATGGTGCACTCGGTCGATTTCCATGCCGCTACCGGACCGGGCGGTGGGGCGGTGGCTTCTCAAACCCAGCCGGGCGGGGAGACACACTTCACCTTCAAAGCGCTCAACCCCGGGCTGTTTGTCTATCACTGCGCTACCCCCATGGTGGCTCATCATATCGCCAACGGTATGTATGGCTTGATCCTGGTGGAGCCAGAGGGCGGGCTTCCGCCTGTTGACCGTGAGTTCTACGTCATGCAAGGCGAGATCTACACCGCTGAGCCGCTGAACCAGCGCGGGAACACGACCTTCAGCCTGCAGAAGCTAATGGACGAGACGCCTGAATATGTGGTGTTCAACAGTGCGGTCGGCGCGCTGACCGAGGAGCATCCACTGCAAGCAAATGTGGGTGAGACGGTGCGCATCTTCTTTGGGGTGGGTGGCCCCAACTTGACCAGCTCGTTCCACGTCATCGGTGAGATCTTTGACCGTGTGTACGATCAAGCCTCGCTCACCGCCCAACCGCTGACCGATGTGCAAACCACACTGGTCCCCACCGGTGGGGCGACGGTGGTCGAATTCACCTTGCAGGTGCCGGGGCGATATATCCTGGTGGATCACTCACTCTCGCGCATGGAGCGCGGTCTGGCTGGCTACCTGGTGGCGGAAGGTCCAGATGCCCCGGAAATCTTCTCCGGGGAGCACACACCCGGCAGCGGGCACTAGCGTAGTCATCCCAACCCCCTTTAGGGGAAAGACGTGCGTTGCGCCTGGTGGTTAGATGTGGTAGAATTTCCTGCGCCCAAGAGGGATTCGTTTATTTATTGGAGGGATGGCCGAGCGGTCTAAGGCGGCTGTCTTGAAAACAGCTGTGGGGCAACCCACCGGGGGTTCGAATCCCTCTCCCTCCGCCAGAGGGTCTAGCCGGATAGCAGAAAGGATGCGACGTTTCTGCTATCGCTCCGCGAATTATCTGTTGGGGAGGTGCCAGAGAGGCCGATTGGGCTCGCCTGCTAAGTGAGTGCTGGGCTATAAACTCAGCCGCGGGTTCGAATCCCGCCCTCCCCGCTGTGCGTAAGGCAGCGAGATCGCTCAGTTACCACTGGGCGATTTCGCTTTTAAGTGCATCTTTCCCCACTTATTTTGCCTACCAGAGAATAGATTTTATATAAAACTGCCAGGCCTCAATGCTGGACGGTTAACTAACAACAAATCGATCAATGAAGCTTTCAGCAAACTGCACATATTTATACACATCAGAAAAGTTGGTTGCCAGCCCGATCGAGGCGCGCAGAGCGCCGGTCGTCTTCCCGCTGATCGCCTCCAGAAACTGCTCGAACGTCAGGCGATCTTTATCCTGGAAGCAAACTTCAAGGTCTTCCCTGGTAAAACCCAGGGCGATCTCGCGTGCTCCTGGATTGCAGTGACACCCGGCGCGCAGTGAAATGCGCTGCTCGTTCGCCAGCTTCTCCAGGGCATAGCTATCGAACATGCAACCATTGGGATCGAAGTAGTTCACCTGGATCGTCCCGCCGCGCAGGTAGGTGTTTGGAGGTCCATACAGCCGTATCAGCGGGGACCCATTGCTGTGACGCAGCGCCAGCAGCCGGTCGATGAGCCAGCCCGTCAGGCACATGACGCGGGTATGGATCAAGTCAATCCCTATCGCCTGGATGTATCTGAGGCCAATTTCGATAGCTGGGATGCTCAAATAGTTGACTGTACCATCTTCAAAACCCGCTGGGCCGGGAGTCAGATAGTGGTCAAATGCCACCACAGAAGAAAAGGTGATCGTGCCGCCCGCATACCATGGACGCCGCAGTTTCTGGGCTGCGGTTTTGCGAACCAGCAGGCAGCCTGTGCCTGTGGGGTATCCGAAGATTTTGTAAAACGAAATATCGACGAAGTCGGGGTGCCAGCGGCTGAGATCGAGCCGGTTTGCAGGCACGAAGGAAGCTGCATCCAGAAGCACGTCCCAGCCTCTATCCTGCGCAAGTGGAATCCACTCCAGCGGGTGCTGCACACCCTTGAAATTGGATTGGGCCGGGTAGGCGAACAGTTTATTCTTTCCAGAGTGAGTGGTGTCTAAAGCTTGAATCAATTGAGCTTCGTCCACACGTAGGTCTGGGAGCACAACCGGGACGTAAGTCACCGCTGCCCCTTTAGAGCGGGCGTACTCACGGATACCGTTGACTGAGTTATGGTTGTCGAAGGTAAGCAGATAGTGATCTCCCTGTCCAAAGGGATACGACTCGCCAATGAGCTTGAGCGCGCCGGTCGAATTCTGGGTGAAGATCACCATGTATTCATCCGGCGAGGCGTTGAAGAATTCAAGGACGTAATCGCGAGCCTGCTCTACCAACTGCGTCATCGCCAGGGATGTCAGGTTCTTGGAATGAGGATTGCCAAAGACATTCTCACTGAGCAGCGCCATGTGTGCGCGCAGCTGCGATTCGGCGTACAGGCCTCCGCCGGTGTAATCCAGGTACACCTGCCCCAACCGGTCCAGACGGGCATATTCGGTGTTCCTTAATTCATCCAGCTTGCTGGTTGAGTCATAGGCCGGGTAGGCCTGCCGGAAGGCTTTGAGATCTTCTTCCATGCCAGCCAGAGCAAAATGGAGATTAGCATCAGTCAGGGTAGGGGATAACATGCTTCCTGCTCCTTTCTAGCTCAGTATATGAGATATATGATAAGCAATATCTAATTTATGTGCATCGGGAAGCTATCCCCATTTTTATAAAATGACTCCCTATTTATCTGATAGCAGATATATTCTCAAGCAATAAGATGGGAAGGCCGGCCCAACTATCATCCGGTGATCCGAGACGGGTCATCAAGCGTGGAGGGGCGCGACCGCTTGCCTCGCCGGTCGCGCCCTCTTTATCTTCCGTTAATCGACAGCGTCTCCCAAATCAATCACCTGATCTGTTTCACGGCTGGTTGATGACGGACACCCGCGTCACGGTGACATCCTGGTAGTTGCATGGTTGGGGCACGCCGTTGACATCCTCGGTGCCGTACCACCAGTGTTGGGCGTCGTAGGCGATGCGCGGGTTGCTAGCAGGATCGAGGGCCAGGGAGCTGCGCTGACCGTTGAACCAGGTGGAGACCGTGCAGCGGTGGATGGGGAGGACCTCGTAGTTATCGGCTAAGGAGGCTTGCGTCTCTACTTCCTGGCTTTGCCAGTCGGCGCTGTCCGATTCACAGTTCGCATCGCACCAGGCGTAGCCCAGGCCCTGACCGGAGGTCTCAAAGGACATGCGCGGTCGGTCCTGCCCGTTCAGCGCCAAGTCTACCCCATCTCCGGTGGCAAAGGGCATGCCGGTATCGGCGAAGTACCAGCCATGTCCGGGGCAGTCCGCATCGCACCACAGATAGTACAGCTTTTGGGGCTCGAAGGGGTTGTAGGCATACGAGCCCGAGTAGACCCCCAGGCGTGGATTGCTGTCAGAATCTACCGCCAGATTGAACTTGGCGGATCCGTGGATCCGCACCAGGGTCATCCAAAACCAATTGGCGCCGTCGGTGCAGTCCGCATCGCACTGGCTGTAGGAGAGGTACAAATCGCTATTCTCGTCAAAAAATCCGAAAGCCAGGCGGGGCTGACCGCCGGGCGAGAAAGCCAACGATACCTTGTCGAGCAGGGCGCCGGTTGTCAGGGTGGTCTCCGTCCATTGAGCGGCGTCGGTGCAGCTCGTCTGGCAGGACATGTAGAAGGTGCCCGGGTGATTGTTTTGACTGGTATCCGTGTAGACAAACGCCGGGTGTCCCTGCCTGTCCATGGCGAAGTAGCGGTTGTTGTTGTACTCGCGCGTGGCGGTCGGTTCAATGGGTGTGGCGAGGGTTGTGATCGTCCAGCTTGCGCTGTTGGTGCATGCCGAGTCGCAGGCGGCATACTGGTAGCGCATGCGCGGCCAGGTGGGGTCATACACCGGTCCATACAAGATCAGGCGCGGCTTGCCGGCAGGGGTGAGTGCAATGCGGGCATCCTGGACGGCATCGCCGATTCGAGTGTAAGACCAATTGGTTTTATCCCCGCATTGGTCCGCGCAGAATGCGTATGTGGCAGGTTTCTGCCCTTGCTCATCCGTCCAGGTGTAGATGGCGTAGACTACATGGATGCCATACTGGCTGTCCACCGCCGCGCTGGCGCCGTAGGTTGGCAGGACGCTCCCGTCACTGAGGGTATATGGCAGCCAGAGAGCGCCGGTATCGCTGCTGCCCCCACCGCCACCTCCGCCGCCTCCGGCCCCACCGCCTCCACCCCCGCCGTCATCGCTGCCGCTGACCAGTATCAGCGGGATAAACACGTCGGATCCCGCCAGAGATCCAGAATCGCCGTCAACGTCCGTCTGGGCAGCCGCCGGCATCCAGGCAAACAGGGCAGATACCATCAGGAGAAAGACTCCAATGCCGGACAGATATTTATGTGTATTCATGACTGAGCCTCCTTCGAAATATCTCACGTAAAATTTCAATTGCTCCCATTCAGCGATTGTGCCGTCGACCACTACCGGTCGGCCTTAGACGACCTTGTTCTAAGTGAGCGGTGTGAATCGACTATGGCATTGTGTTTCGTATCTGATTAAACAACCGGATGAACGCCGTTTGGGGGTAACGCATATCCCACGTACTGACCCAAAAAATGCGACAGGTGATTCCTGTCGCATTCGGTAGAGCAGTAAGACGACCAATCGCCCCCACGCAAGGCCGGCGGGAGGCTTGCTCACGCGTTTTATTATGTTAT
>CAZGIX010000126.1:0-13513 GCA_964525785.1 uncultured Anaerolineaceae bacterium | reverse complement strand
TCGGTATTTTCCTCCTTGACCTTTCCTGGTGAACACATTAAAATCCATTGCTGCGAGATAACCAGCCTTGCGATGGTTCTGACTGCCTTTTAGATCCTGCAAAGGCGATCACCCTCGCAAGGCTGATCAGTTTTGGATACGCTGTGTTTGATAATCTGACAGAACGGCTCGAAAACGTATTTAAGCAGCTTCGCCGCCGGGGCAAGCTCTCTGAGAAAGATGTCGACCTGGCGATGCGCGAAGTGCGTTTGGCGTTGCTGGAAGCTGATGTTAACTATGGGGTGGTGAAAGACTTCGTTGGCCGAGTGCGCGAGCGTTCTATCGGAGCTGAGGTTTCCAAGGCTCTGAATCCAGGCCAGCAGGTGGTCAAGATTGTCAATGAAGAGCTTATCGCCACCCTTGGACCCCCAGAGCGGCTCAATCTAAGCGGTCCACGACCGCGAGTGATCATGCTGGTAGGCTTGCAGGGTTCCGGCAAGACGACGATGGCAGGAAAGTTGGCCCGCCTGCTGCGCGCGCAAGGTGAACGTAGCTTGTTGGTAGCTTGCGACCCGTATCGCCCGGCGGCGGTCCGGCAGTTGGAAACTCTGGGTGAACGCTTGAATGTGCCGGTGCATTTCGAACCCGGCGTTCCGCCACCAGAGCTCGCAGCCCGGGCGTTAGGCAAGGCGGAGAAGGGCGGATTTACCCTCCTGATTTTAGATACTGCAGGGCGCTCTCAGCTCGATGATACCCTGATGGGTGAGCTACGCTCGATTATTCAGCGGGTCAATCCGGTCGAGACACTACTGGTGGTCGACTCGATGATTGGGCAGGAAGCAGTCAACATCGCCAAAGGCTTTCGCGATGTGGTGCCGCTGACGGGTTTGGTGCTGACCAAGGTAGATGGAGATGCGCGCGGTGGAGCCGCTATCTCGATCCGCTCCGTCACAGGCGTGCCGATCAAATATCTGGGCGTTGGAGAAGGTCTGGACGCCATTGAGGTCTACGACCCGGCGCGCCTTTCGTCTCGCATACTCGGTATGGGAGATATGATCGGCTTGATCGAGAAGGCCGAAGCCGCATTCGATCAAAAAGAAGCCCAGGAACAAGCCGACCGGTTGATGTCCGGTGATTTCACACTGGAGGATTTTGCCAATCAGCTGCGCCAGCTGCGAAAGATGGGTCCATTGGGACAGATCTTGGAGATGCTGCCGGGTGGGATGGGCCAATTGGCGAAGCAGATCGATCCAAAAGATGCAGAGAAGCAGTTAAAATTAACTGAGGCGATTATCAGTTCAATGACGTCTCAGGAGCGACGCCGACCAGATATCCTGAATGCCAGCCGGCGGAGGCGAATAGCCTCCGGCTCAGGCACGCAGGTCCAGGATGTCAATCGCCTGGTCAAGCAATACCGGGAGGCGCAGCGCCTGTTTAAAACTATGAAAAAATCGGGCATGCGTGGTTTGCCGCGCTTGTTTGGTTGAGGTGGCTTATCCACCAGCCTGGGCTGCCAGCGGTATACAGCGCCTCCTTCAGCGCACCCTCTCAACTGGCATAAGACCCGGGGATATCTTTGGAAAGTTGTTTTGTAAGGAGAAAATCAATGGTTCGAATTCGTTTGCGCCGTGTCGGAGGGAAGGGCCAACCAAGCTATCGTCTGGTTGCCACTGATAAGGAAAGCCCACGTGATGGACGCTTCCTGGAAATCGTAGGTTTCTACAATCCACGCACATTTCCAGCCACAATCCAGCTGAAAGAGGATCGTATCTTCGAGTGGATGAGCAAAGGTGCAAAACCCAGCGAGTCGGTTGAGCGTGTTTTGCGCAGTGCGGGTGCATTGGAGCGCTATGAGCGTTTCAAGGCGGGCGAGGCTTTGGAGACATTGCTTGCGGAAGCTCAGGTCGCCGATAAGGCTCGGAACATTAATGCCGGGACTAGTGTAACCAACCAAGCGGTCAAGACCAAGTAAAAACGGTTAGCGTTATCTACATTTGTTCCTTTAGCGCGCCGCATTCAGTGATGGTTAAGTGAATAATCATTTTATTGACCGGATCTGATCCGGCGATAGGAGGATGAAGTGAAAGAGCTCATCGAATACATTGCTCGTTCACTGGTTGATGATCCGATGCAGGTGCAGGTAATGCAGGCACGGCAAGGCTCGAATGTCAGCCTGCGTTTGCATGTTGCAAAGGAAGATATGGGACGTGTCATTGGTAAGAGTGGTCGGGTCGCTAATGCAATGCGCGTGCTTCTACGCGTGGCAGCTGCCCAGGAAGGTAAGCGGGCGACCCTGGACGTTGAAGATCCGCGATGACAACCTCTGAAGATGACCAAATTCAGCACAAACCTGCAGGCTCGCCTAACCAGGGCGAGCCTGCATTTTTGGCGGTTGGCAAGCTGCGCAAGCCCCACGGAGTGCTTGGCGAGATTTCCATGGAAGTGTGGACTGATTTCCCAGAACGATTGATCGTGGGAAGCCCTGTCTTTATCGGTCCACAATATCGTCCCTTTACAATCCGCAGTTGCCGGTGGAATAAAGATATGCTCTTAATTTCCTTTCCTGAGTTCAATACCCCAGAGGCTGTGGGAATGTTGCGCAATGAGCTGGTTTATGTTCCCTCAGATGACCGTCCGCAGCTTGGCGAAGGTGAATACTATCATCATCAGCTGATAGGTCTGCGGGTGATCACTGAGATGGGTGAAAACCTGGGAGAGATAGTTGAAATTCTGGAAACTGGCTCGAATGACGTGCTGGTTGTCCAGCCGGAACATGGTCCAGAGCTATTGTTACCGGTAGTCGATTCGGTGGTATTGAATATCGATCTGGAAGCAGGAGAGGTGCGGGTTAATCTAATGGCTGGCCTGCGTCCTTGACAGTTTAGTAAGTTGTGGTATTCTCATCCCGTTTTTGTATAATAATGAAGCGCGCGAAGGTGTGACTTGCATGCCACTGGATGTGTATCGATCAAGCCGGCAAGCCTTTAGCTGCGCATATAATTGGAGCCTCAGATTTGAGTGACCCTCGGCAATATTGGGTAGGTTTCAACCTGGTAAAAGGGATTGGGGCTGCCCGACTGCGCCTGCTGCTGGATTATTTCGGCAGTGTTGAGGCAGCCTGGCAAGCTCCAGCAGAAGCTTTGCAGGCTACGGGTCTCAGTACCAGGCTGGTGGATAACTTTCTCCTGGTCCGCTCGGGGGTCTCTTTAGATCGTGTCTGGGAGCGTATCCAGATGCTGGGGATTGACGTGCTGACCTGGGATGACGAACGCTACCCGAAACGCCTGATGGAAATCGACCAACCTACGCCTGTGCTTTATGTACGCGGCAAGTTGTCTCCAGATGACGATTGGTCGGTGGCTATTGTCGGCACACGGCGGATTACTGCCTACGGGCGCCAGGTAGCAGAGCAGATCGCTTCGGTGATGGCGCGCAATGGCGTCACCGTGATCAGCGGTCTCGCTCGAGGGATCGATTCAGTGGCGCATAAATCGGCCCTGGAAGCCGGTGGGCGCACACTGGCTGTTTTGGGGAATGGCGTCGATCTGGTTTATCCCCCGGAGCATCGACGGCTGGCCGAGTCGATCATGGCGCAGGGCGCCTTGATAAGTGATTACGCTCCGGGTACACCTCCTGACGGCGTTAATTTCCCACCGCGCAACCGGATCATATCTGGTTTGTCCCAAGCCGTGGTGATCGTTGAGGCAGGTGATCGCAGCGGTGCCTTGATTACCGCCAACTATGCCGCTGATCAGGGGCGAGATGTATTTGCTGTACCCGGCAATATCAATGCGCCGCAGAGCAAGGGAACCAATCGATTGATCCAGCAGGGAGCCGCCCCGCTCTTAGATCCCCAGGAAATCCTGGACGCATTGAATCTCACCCAGGTGGTCGAGCACCGCGCCGCGCGGGCCGTCCTGCCGGTGGATGCCACCGAAGCACGTCTGTTGAATCTGATCGGGCAGGAGCCTCTGCACATTGATGATATCTGCCATCGCTCAGATCTGCCAATCGATACGGTTTCAGCGACATTAACGATGTTAGAACTAAAGGGGATGGTCCGGCAGGTTGGTGGCATGAATTATGTGGCCGTCCATGAGCATCAGACAGACTATCAAATCAGTGAAGGGGAGTGAGGATCTTGGATCATTATTACGCAGTGATCATGGCAGGGGGAGGCGGGACTCGCCTCTGGCCGCTTTCACGTAAGGCGCGTCCGAAACAAATGCTGCGGTTGATCGATGAGCGCAGCCTTTTCCAGACATCGGTGGAGCGTTTGGGGGGTCTGTTTGGTTGTGATGGAATTTTTGTGGTTACGGTGGTGGAGCAAGCCGCCGAGCTAAGACAGCACTGCCCGGATATCCCCAAGAGCAATTACCTGATCGAACCCACGCCTCGAGGAACCGCTTCTGTGGTCGGGCTGGCAGCGGTGATGCTGCAGCGGCATGACCCTCAGGCAGTCATGGCAATCTTGACCTCAGATCATTATATTGGCAACGAGCCCGGCTTTCGAGAAATCCTGGCGGCGGCTTATGATGTTGCCCAGGATGGGTATCTTGTAACGTTGGGCATCACTCCATCCTATCCATCCACGGGCTATGGCTATATCCAGCAGGGAGGTCTGATCCAAAATTATCGAGGCTTTAACGCCTACCAGGTACTTCGGTTTAAGGAGAAGCCTGATGAGGATCACGCCCGCGCTATGCTTGCTGCAGGTGGTCATGCGTGGAATTCCGGTATGTTTGTGTGGCGGGTAGACCGGATATTAGAGGAGTTGGCCCGGCAGATGCCTGCTTTGTACTCTGCATTGCAAACCATATCTGCTGCCGGAGGGACAGCAGATTTACACGCAACCGTTGAGAGCATATGGCCCGGTCTGAAGGAAGAGACGATTGATTACGGTGTCATGGAGAAGGCTGAGAAAGTTGCAGTTATCCCTGCTGCGGATCTGATGTGGAGTGATGTAGGTAGCTGGGACTCGCTATTTGACGTCCTGCCCGGAGATCCGCAAGGAAATCTCGTCATGGGCGGACAGCACATTGGCGTAGACACGAACAGATCCCTGGTCTATGTGAATCAAGAGCACCGCCTCATTGTTACAATCGGAGTCGATGACTTGGTGGTGGTGGACACTGGCGATGTGCTGCTGGTATGCCGGAAGGACCAGGCCCAGCGAGTTCGACAGGTTGTGAACCAGCTAAAGAAAAGTGGTGGCGAGTTTGTCTAGCATTAAAAATATAAGGAGGAACATTCCTTGGAAGCTTACTGTGTAAAATGCCGTACCAAACGAGAGATCAAAGACGCACAAGCCGTCTTCACTGATGCCGGTCAACCCGCCACGCGCGGTACTTGCCCGGTGTGCGGTACAAATATGTACCGGATGGGCAAGACCCACGCTCACGACAGCCTGGATGCGCCCGACATTGCGGCGCTCCGCAAAGCCAGACGCTCTGGAAAACTGGTGATCGTCGAATCGCCCGCCAAGGCGCGCACGGTAGGTCGTTTCCTGGGCGAGGGGTATACAGTGAAAGCTTCGGTGGGTCATGTTCGTGATCTGCTGCACTCACAGCTCTCGGTGGATGTAGAGAACAATTTCAACCCTAAGTACAGGGTGCCGAATGAAAAGCGCCCGGTAGTCAAGGAGTTGAAGTCTTTAGCGAACAAAGCCGAAGAGGTCTACCTGGCAACCGATCCAGACCGGGAAGGCGAGGCGATTGCCTGGCACTTGATGGAGGCCGCCAGTATTAACCCGAAAACCATGCGCAGGGTGGTCTTTCATGAGATCACAGAGCCGGCGGTGGCAGATGCTTTCGCGCACCCGCGCAGTATCAACATGGACCTTGTCAATGCCCAGCAGGCCCGCCGGGTGTTGGACCGGCTGGTGGGATACAACCTGAGCCCGCTGCTGTGGCGGAAAGTCCGGAATCGTCTGTCTGCTGGGCGGGTCCAGTCAGTGGCGCTGCGTCTGGTGGTCGAGCGCGAGCGCGAGATCGATGCATTTGTGCCGGTGGAATATTGGTCGATTGAGGCTGAATTCTTGCCTCAAGGCGGCAAAACGACATTTAAAGCCAGGCTTGCCAAGGTGGACGATCAGGACCCTGTCCTTGGCAACGAAACGGATGTCCAACCGCTGCTTGCGGATATGGAAGCCGCCGCGTACCAGATATCGAAGATCAAGCGCGGCGAGCGCAGGCGCAGCCCTTCCGCTCCATATACAACCAGCACAATGCAGCAAGAGGCCTCTCGGCGTCTTGGATACACGGCTCGGCGAACCATGGCATTGGCACAGCAGTTGTATGAAGGAGTAGATATCGGCGATGGAGGCGCGGTAGGTCTGATCACCTATATGCGTACCGATTCAACGAATGTCTCTGAGTTGGCCCAGGCCGAAGCGCGCCAGTTTATCTTGGAGCGCTATGGCGACAAGTTCCTACCCAAGGAGCCTCCGATTTATAAGACCAAGTCGCGCGGCGCACAGGAAGCCCACGAAGCCATCCGGCCTACTTCGGTCCTGCGCCAACCGGACAGCTTGAAAGATTACCTTTCACGAGATCAGTTTCGCCTTTACCAGCTTATCTGGCAGCGCTTCGTCGCCTCGCAGATGTCAGCTGCGGTTTACGACACCCTCTCTGTAGAAGTAACCGGTAAGGCACCTGCTCACGATTATCTTTTGCGAGCTTCTGGTTCGACGGTGCAGTTTGTCGGTTTCCTGGTTGTATATGAGGAAGCCCGCGATGAGGACCAGGCACCCGAGGAGGAAGATACTCGCATACCCGCCGGCCTGGCTGAAGCGCAGGTGCAGCGGTTGGTGCGGCTCTTGCCAGAACAGCACTTCACACAGCCGCCGCCTCGCTATACAGAGGCATCGCTGGTGCGTACTCTTGAAGAGAACGGCATCGGACGTCCATCGACCTACGCCCCAATCCTGTCAACCTTGCAGCAGCGCGGATATGTCATCCGGGACAGCAAACGTCTGACCCCCACAGAAACGGGCATCCTGGTCAACGACATGATCAGCGAACATTTCCCAAATATCGTGGATGTGAATTTCACTTCCAATATGGAGGCTGAGCTGGACAAAATCGCATCCGGTGAACAGGAGTGGGTCGAAGTCATTCGAGAGTTCTTCGGACCCTTCGCCGTGCAGGTTCAGAACGCTGATCAATTGATTCCGGAGATGAAAGCCGAGCTGGAGCCGGTTGGGCGCGCCTGTCCGGATTGTGGTCACGACCTGGTTATTCGGTGGGGACGCTACGGTAAGTTTATCAGCTGCAGTAATTTCCCCGAATGCCGCTTTACCGAAGCCTGGCTGGAAAAGATTGGCGTGCATTGTCCAAAGGACGGCGGAGATATCGTGGAGCGCAAGACCCGCAAAGGGCGTATCTTTTTCGGGTGCGCCAATTACCCCAATTGTGATTTTACATCCTGGAAGCGACCGCTGCCGACCCCCTGCCCGGCGTGTAGCGGGATGCTTGTGGTAGCCGATAAGCACAATGCGCAGTGCTTGAGCTGTGAAGAACGCTTTCCTTTAGATCAGGTGACTGCGGATGAGGCATCTGAGACGGCATGATTATTGCACCTCTTTATTGCGTCGTATGTACCTTCTGCCTGAAATCTTTACAGATTCGCAAAGGTTTAGTTTATTGAACCTTTGTTCTAACCTGTGATAAAATATATATGGAATTTGTTGCGAGTTTTGCAACTATCGTCTACAATTAGATCGCAAAGGTGATCTAGGAAGAAACCCTTTCGCTGGCTGGCGGCAAGTAGCCCGCGGTGAGCGGGGAAATCAACACTCGGGATTTTGTTCTTGGGAGAATGTAAAGCTATGGACGCGATCCGTGTGCAACTGCAAAAACCCCTGGTCCTTGGCGCGATTGGATTGGTCGTTGGCATACTCATCGGCCTGCTTTATGGCTGGTTCATCGACCCAGTTGAATGGACCGATGCAGATGTCAGCCTGCTTCGACAGGATTTACAGGTCGAGCAAATGCGAATGGCTATCGATTCTTATGCCGTCAACAAAGATGCAGCCCAGGCTACCTTGCGGTACAGCCAGTTCGGTGAGAATGCTGCTGAAATACTCGATCAGGTTGTCGCCGATCCAAAAACTGTCCGGTTGGAGGATATCACTGCGTTCTCACTGGCAGTGGGTGCAGCTGCTCCGCTTGCACCAGCTCCGAGTGAAGGAGCGACCGCCCCAACAACCGAGGAAGGTCGCTCACTATCGCGGCTCCTCCTGCCAGCCATCTGTGTGGTCGTTTTGCTGCTGGCTGCGGGACTGGTCTTTCTCTTCATTTACCGCAATCGGGTGGCAAGCATACCGACTACTGCTCCGACTGCACCCGCACCGGAAGTTACCCGCCAGGCAGGTTGGGCTGAGTACGCTACTCCAGGTGAAGAGCCGCCGATGGTCCAATTTATGGCTTCTTACAAGCTGGGAGATGATTTGTTCGATGACTCATTCAGCGTGGACTCTCCGGCGGGTGAATTCTTGGGCGAGTGCGGCGCCGGCATCTCAGAGACAATTGGGGTAGGCGAGCCGAAGAGGGTGACAGCTTTCGAAGTCTGGTTGTTTGATAAGAACGATATCCAAACCGTGACCAAGGTTTTGATGAGCGCCCATGCATTCCTGGACGAATCGACTCGCCAGCGCCTGGCTGCAAAAGGTGAGCCAATGCTGGCTGAGCCGGGCACAGAATCTGTGCTTGAGACCCAGACATTGCGGTTGGTTGCCAGGGTAGTCGACATGGGGTATGGCGAGGGGGCATTGCCGGAACACAGCTTCTTTGATCGGATGATCCTTGAGCTGGCGGTCTGGTCAAAAGCCTGAGATTTTGTATATCGTAAAAAGAACCCCGGAATTAATCTCCGGGGTTTTTATTATCCCTATGGAAGCTGAATGTACGCCTGGAAAGTTTACCCAATTTTCACGATCTTAAAACGGATCTGGCCAGCCGGGGTTTCAGCGGTAACGGTCTCACCAACCCGGTGTCCCATTAATGCCCGACCAATGGGGGATTCGTTGGAAATCCGACCGTTGCGTGGATCAGCTTCTTTAGCTCCGACCAGGTAATATGTCTCGGTTTCTTCATTCTCTTCCTGGATTGTTACCCGCATTCCGATATCGACGACGTCTCCGACGTTGTTTCCCTCTACAATGATCGCGTTTTGAAGCAGGTATTCCAGCTCCAGAATTCGCCCTTCAAGGAATGCCTGGTCTTCCTTGGCCTTATGATAATCAGCATTCTCAGATAGATCACCCATCTGGATCGCGGAGCGTAGGCGTTGTGCCATCTCGCTGCGCGCTGGACCCTTGAGGTGCTCCAATTCGGATTTCAGGCGGGTGGCGCCTTCTGCAGTCAGGTATGGTTGCTCCATCACACAAGCTCCAAACTAGAAAGCCATCTCAAAAATGGTTATTTGGGGCGTGTGTGGCGACGACCACCCCCTCATAACCTGTTGTTCTTGAGATAGCCCCTATTAATAACGAATAGAGTGGAGTAATTTTATCCGATCTCACAGTAATTAGAAAGGTTTCACGGCTTGGTGGTCGAATCAAACAACTTGCGGTGCTCGTCCACCGCGAAGCGATCGGTCATGCCGGCGATGTAATCGCAGATCGTCCGTTCCAATCCGCGCTCCTCGATGAAATCTTGAATATGCTTGGGCAGCATGGCTGGCTCATTACAATAAGCCTGGAACAGGTCACTGAGAATGCTTTCGGCTTTGACAGCCATGCGGACTACCCGATGGTGGCGGTATAGATTGTTATAGAGAAAGTCTTTCAACTGGCGGTTGCGCCGGTGCATATCCTCGCTGAATGAAATAACATTATATGGCAGGCGCTGGAGTTCTTCCACAGATTTGACGCTGCTTTCCCGCAATTTCTGGTGTGTGGCATGTACCAGATCGGTCACTTCCATGCCGATCAGGCGGCGAATTACGCGGTGGCGGGAGAGATCATCCAGTACCGGCCCTCGCCAGCCCACATTTTCAACCAGGATCTCCCACAGGGTAATGCCATCCAGCATATCAGGCGTTATCATCCCGGAGCGTAATCCATCATCCAGGTCGTGAGTTGTGTAAGCCAGCTCATCTGCCGCATTGGCGATTTGGGCTTCCAGGTTGCCGCGCAGGTCAGGATTGTATTCCACCGCGTCGGCAATATCGTACTCCGACTCGTGCTTTACAATCCCCTCACGCACCTCCCAGGTCAGGTTCAAACCGGGAAAGTCCGGGTAGCGCGATTCGAGCAGGGTAACAATGCGCAAGGATTGTTTATTATGGTCGAAGCCACCGTGATCGCGCATCAGGCGGCTTAATGCGACCTCACCGGAATGACCGAAGGGGGAGTGGCCCAGGTCATGCGCCAGGCAGATCGCCTCCACCAGATCCTCGTTTGCACCCAAGGCGCGGGATATGGTGCGAGCGATTTGAGCAACCTCCAGGGTGTGCGTTAACCGGGTCCGATAATAATCGCCCTCATAGTTGATAAATACCTGGGTTTTATACTCCAGCCGCCGGAATGCGGTGGTGTGCAGAATGCGGTCGCGATCACGTTGAAATGAAGTGCGGTATTCCGGCTCGTGATCGGCGTGGGTGCGGCCTCGGGAATCCTTGGAGCGCATTCCATAAGGCGCTAATGCCTGGTCCTCGAAAGCTTCCAATTGTTCGCGGGAATTGATCATAATAGTGTCCAGTCTGACCTGTTCAAAAGCAGATCTCAATCACGCTATTGCATATCTTGCAGATCGGCACGCAGGACCGTACCGATCGGTTCTCCAGTCAGTGCACGCTGCAGGTTGCCGGGTGCTGCGCCTGAGAAGACCTGGACGTGTAAGCCTGGATGCTTTTGCACTAATGCCAGGCTTTGCTGCACCTTGCTGAGCATGCCTCCGGTGACGTCTGTTGCATCTGAACCACCCAGAGATGGAAGAATGTCCGGCAGTGAGGCAGGTGTGATCGTTGGAATGAGCCGTGTACACTTCGGATAGTCCTCCCACACACCTTCTTCTAAGCCGGCAAGTAAAATGCGGTCCGGCGGCAGGTACCCGGCTAAATACGCGAACAGGTCTTCGGTCGATAAAATTGTCCCACCGCGCTGCTCGTCAAACACGACGTCGCCGTGGACAACCGGCAGCAGCCCAGACTCCAGTGCCGCCCGGATAGGATTCAGATCCCATATTTTCACCTGTCCGTTCAAACTGGTTACGCTCGCAGATGGGGAAAAAGAAATCACCGGTAAGCCAGCAGCATAGAATGCATCTACTACAAGGCGGGTCAGGGAGGTAGCTTCATACCACACCTCGGCAAAGCCTCGCCAACCTTCCGGACTGGCTACCCCGGCGCGAGTGCCGTAGCGCTTGGCAGGGATATGTCCAAAAGAACCGGAACCGTGCCCGATGATCAGCATAAATTCCTTTTGGTTTGTGAAGACACTGCCGATCTCGTCCGCCAATCTGCTGAGCACTTCCTGGCGGGCGACATGTGCCCTGGATTTTTCGGTGATCAGCGATCCTCCGAGCTTGAGGTAGTATAGGGAAGGGTGGTTTTCGATATTGGACATGTTGGGATGTTCAAACCGCTTTTTTCGATCGGTGTTATTATCCACGAACAGAGGTGATGATTGTCTGGGAGGCGCCAGCGTTCACCAGTGCTTCAGCCACAAAGGATGCATATTGGGGGGAAACCAGGGCGATCATATTCCCTCCCCGCCCACCTCCGGAGAGCTTTGCCCCTTCTGCTCCGGCATCCAGTGCTGCGCCTACCAGGCGATCCAGCTCTGGAGACGACACACCCAGCTCCTGCAGCCATTGGTGATCCTGAGTCATCAGTGAGCCGATCTCGTATGGCTCACCAGAGGCAATCAATCGTCGTGCGTCATGTGAAATTTCCCCAATCGCCTCAAAGATGGGTTCCAGGCTCTCGGGATCATCTTGCCAGTTCCGACGCACATCTCCAACTGCGACCAATGTCGGGCTGGCAATACCGGTATTACCAATGACGATAGTGAAGGGCTGCGGCGTTTGCAGCAGCTCGATTGGCTGACCGCGCACAAAGTACACCGGTCTGGCATAGGTGATCACTGTGTTATCGATTCCGGAGGGGGTGCCGTGATAGATCTTATCCACCTCGAAAGCGATGGCATTGATGGTCTCATTGCTCAGAGGGTTCCCTACAAAGGTGGACAAAGCGCGGAGTATGACCACGCTTACAGCCGCGCCAGACCCCAACCCTGAAGCCACCGGGATGGTCGAGGTGATGCGCAGCGTGCAGGCTGGTAGGCGGGCCAACCCCAACGCTTGCATGCAGCCTTCTACTGCAGCCGCAATTGGATGTCCCCGGGGCAAATCCTGCAGGTCTGCTTCGAGTTCGATCACCGGCGCCTGGATGTGCACCCTGCCGGCAGGGCCGCGGGGATCGGCGGTGATGATCGCCTTTGCCTTAACCTGCGTCACCGGGATGGCAATGGCGGGCTGTCCATAAACGACCGCATGCTCTCCCAGCAGGATTATTTTTCCGGGAGCTGTAGCTGAAATGGCGGGCATAATAATCTAAAACACGTAAAAGATGAGCAGAACAGAGAAACCCCACAGGGTCATCGCTGCCAGCAGAGGCCTGTCTTCGAGCAGCACCTCTTCCGGCGCGCCGCCGCTGTGTTTGACCTGAATCAAATATAAATAACGGAAGATCCCATAGATCACAAATGGGATGGTCAGCATCATAATGTGATTCTCGGGCAGGTTTGGAGCAGAGAACGTGTACAGGCTGTATGCAATGATCGTCGTGCCAGAGACAATTGTGATGAGCTGGTCGAGCAGCGGTAAGGTATAGCCATCCAGGACACTCCGGGTAGAGTTTGCGCCGCTTGCCAGCTGAGCCAACTCAGCCCGGCGCTTGCCGAATCCCAGGTACAGAGACCCCAAGGTGACAACCACGTAAAGCCATGGGGAGAAACGGGCTACCTGGATCAACACAACCCCGGCAGCAACTCGCAGCACAAATCCCAGGGCGATCGTGAAAACATCCAATAAGGGGATGTGTTTGATCCAGAAGGAATACGCCAGGTTGACCAGCAGGTAGGTAAGAGCAATCCAACCAAACGCCAGCGAAAGCCAGAAGGCAGCCGGGATGATTACCACGATGATGAAAGCAGCGACCATCCTGGCAGTGCTGATAGGGAGCTTACCAGATGCGATCGGACGGCGGCGTTTATCGGGATGCTGCCGGTCGGCCTCGATATCGGCAATATCGTTGATAATATATACAACCCCAGACAGCAGACAGAAGATGATAAAACCTGCGGTTGTACGCAGGACGGCATCTAAATTGCCGGGTCTCAATTGTCGGTCAAACACCAGTGCCGCAAAGAGGACGAAATTTTTTGTCCACTGGCGGGGTCGCATCGTTTTGATCAAAGCAGCCAGGGTGGGGAGAATCATGGCGTTATGATAGCATGAGTTTTATCGAAGCGTAAGGGAGCTTACACCGATTCCATATCAGGGAATCCGTGCTAAAATATCTTTTACTG
>CAZGIX010000125.1:0-13582 GCA_964525785.1 uncultured Anaerolineaceae bacterium | reverse complement strand
TACCTCCCGCTTTGACCCGTCGAATCCTTCATTATCGGACTTATTGCGGAATCCTAGGAAGCTGGGTGCTTGACATCCAATACACTTCCCTATAAACTTCAATCAGAAAACGGTAACAGGCTCAGCATGGCCTGGCCTGGTCTCTTCCTATGGCTACAACTTTTTCGACAAAGTGGACAATATTTTCAGTCCTGGTGCTGCTGGCAAGCGCAGCCTGGATCTGGGTCAGCCGGGCACCAAACGGCAGTGCAGCAGGTACAGGCGTCTCTTTACCCCATCAGGGATTTCGGGCACCCGATATTACGCTGCAGGCTGGAGATGGAGCATCGATCAGCCTGGCAGATCTGGCAGGACGCCCGGTGCTTATCAACCTGTGGACGAGCTGGTGCCCTCCATGCAAAGCAGAAATGCCGGCCTTGCAGCGCGTTTATGAGGACTACCAGGAACAAGGCCTTGAGATCCTGGCAGTCAATGCGACCAATCAAGACCGGCTTGCAGACGCGGCTGCTTTTGCCGGGCAGTTGGGGTTGACCTTTCCGATCCTATTCGACGAAGACGGCGAAGTCTCGCTCTTATACCAGCTGCGTTCCTTGCCCACAACTTACTTTATCGACCGCCAGGGCATTATCCAGGATGTGGTCATCGGGGGACCCATGTCGGAGGCACTGCTGCGCATTCGTATCGACCAGCTGCTCGAGGAATAACGCGATGCTGCCCACTATGCAGATCGGCCCCCTCGCCCTCCAGGTACCTGGCTTGCTCGTGCTGCTCGGAGTGTGGCTGGGGCTCAACCTCGCAGAAAAATATTCGCACAGGCACGCCATCGATGCCAGCGCGCTGAATAACCTGGTATTCATGGGATTGATCACAGGTTTACTGGGGGCGCGCCTGGCCTATGTGGTTCGCTATTCGGCTGCTTTTACACAAAACCCAGCCAGCTTTTTCTCGCTAAACCCCGGTTTACTGGATCCACTTGGCGGGATGGCCGTCGGGATGATTGCTGCTCTAATCTACGGACAGCGCAAGGGACTGGGTCTGCTACCCACCCTGGATGCGCTCACCCCTCTGCTGTCTGTTATGGCGTTGGCAATTGGTCTGGCTCACCTGGCTTCAGGTGACGCGTACGGCGCGCCGACAACACTGCCCTGGGGAATAAACCTGTGGGGAGCCAATCGGCACCCTTCCCAGGTGTTCGAAATCCTGGGCGCAGGGCTGATCCTGGCGGCCTTCTGGCCGGGTCGGAGCTGGCACCTCGCCTGGAAACCAGGCATTTACTTCCTGGCATTCATCAGCGCCAACGCCGGGATGATGATTTTCTTACAGGCTTTCCGAGGCGACAGCCGCCTGCTGGCAGATGGTTTGAGAGTGGACCAGCTAATTGCCTGGTGCATCCTGGCGCTTTGCCTGCTTGGCATTGGATGGATTGTGCGCCAACAAGCAATTGGAAAGGAGCCATCACCTGAGCAGAGGCATGAATGAACTTCAGCAAGCAGATGGTCATCGAAGGTAGATAATCTTCGATCACCGCTCAGAACATTCAATGATCATAAAGGAGAAGGAGGCAGGATGCCTGATGAACTCGGTTTCGAAGTACAGCTAAATGAGAACTATAATGATGCAGTGGAGAAGGTCATCGCTGCCTTGAAAAGCGAGGGCTTTGGAGTGCTGACCCGCATCGATGTGCGCACCACGCTGAAAGAGAAGCTGGGAGAGGATTTCCGCCCTTATGTGATCCTGGGTGCGTGCAACCCCGCACTCGCCCACCGGGCGCTCTCGCAAGACGCCGTTGTCGGCCTGATGCTGCCGTGCAATGTCACCGTCGAAGCCAACCCTGCCGGAGGATCGATCGCCCGCATTGCCAACCCAGAGATGATGCTGTCTGTCGGCAGCCTGCAGGGGAATCCGGCGTTGCTCGAGGTTGCCCGGCAGGCGCGCAGTAAGCTGGAACGTGTTGCCGAGGCCTTGTTGCAAGACTGACCGGCTGGGCAGGTGATCACCGTGTAAGTTTGGAGGGTATCTACCGGGAGGGAGATATGGATGAGCTGATAGAGATTTTACGCAGTGTGGAAATATTTGACGGTCTGGAGGCAGCCGAGATCGAGCAGGTTGGGTTGATCTGCAAAGAGCGGCGGCTGCACAGCGGGGAAATTATCACCTCCCAGGGAGAAGCTGGCAATGAATTCTACATCGTCACGCAAGGGTTTGTCGAAGTCGCCTTGGGTGAGGGAGGAGTACCCTCCCGCGTGGTCATCAACCTGGGTGCAGGCCAGATTATCGGCGAGATGGCGCTGTTGGATCAAGGACCGCGCTCCGCAACCGTGCGGGCAATCGATGAGCCCACTATCGTTCAGGTGCTGCAGCGGGACGATTTCGAGCGTTTATGCCAGGGCAACTACCACATCGGCTATGTTGTCATGCGCAATATAGCCGCTGACCTGTCCTTTAAACTGCGCCACCGCAACCTGAGCGAGAGGTGATGATGCCATGGCCATCTACAAAGTAAGCTTTGTCATCGTTGGGAGCAACGATCCCGGAGCGATCCTCAATATGAGCCGTGCGCCGGTTGTTGGTGAGCGGGTGAAACTCGGCGGGAAGACCTATCAAGTGGTGGAGGTGCTGAACCTGATCCCACCGCGTGGTGAATTTCATTATATCCACGTCACGTGCAAATCCGTAAAAGCTGGGGAGTCGAGCGACCTGCCATCCAATTAAACAGCGGCGAAGGGCAGTCCCTTCGCCGCTGCTGAAGCGTACGCGTTGTAGATCAGGCGATGGATGGCTCGATCAAGCCGTAAGTGCCATCGCGCCGCTTGTAGAGAATGTTAATGCCGTTGGTGACGACATTGTAGAAAACAAAGAAGTTCTCATGACCAAGCAGCTCCATCTGCTCCAGGGCCTCCATTTCATCCATCGGCACGACTGCGAAGCGTTTGCGCCGGACAATTACCGGTCCCAGCTCCTCACTCTCCTCCTCGGCGATTGATTCGGCGGCTACCTCAGCCGCACTGCGACCATCACCCCGGCCGCGATAGTGCTTCCCCTTATAGCGTTCAATCCGGCGCTGCATTTTATCCAGAGCGTTATCCAGAGCTGTAAAGATGTCGTCGGAGCGTTCCTCCGAGCGCAGGATAAAACCTTTCCCTCGCACGGTGATCTGGGCTACTTGCCGGTCGGTTGCACTGCGCGCGGACTTCACATAGGCTACATCCACACGCGCTTCATCAATCCCCGGTAAGAAGCGATCCAGTTTCGAAACTTTCTTAGCGACATAATCCTGAATGCGATCCGTCACTTCGAGATTTCTTCCGTATACTTCAACTTCAAGTGTCATAAGGTCCTCCTGGGATTATAAAATTATAGCCTGTTCTGCACCAGTTTGCCAGTCTCAGCGCATCTCTGGCAGCCACAGAATCAAATTAAGCTCGCGCCAGCGTCAGGGCGTAGGCATCCACTGCCCCAGCAGCTCTCAGCGCGGCATCGCAAGCGTTCAGGGTTGCCCCACTGGTGGCTACATCATCCACAATCAGCACACGCTTACCATCCACGAATTTGGGTAGGGCGGCAAAAGAGGCTTTCACATTCTCCCAACGCTCATCGTGCGTCAAACCAACCTGCGAGCGGGTTTCTCGAATTCTTTTCACTGCCCGGGGGTTGTACTCCAGATGGCAAGCCAGAGCAATCGGCTTCGCCAACAAAGCCGCCTGATTATATCCACGTTCCGCCTGGCGTGCAACCCCCAACGGCACCGGGACGACCAGATCCACCTGCCAACCTTGCTCGCCCAGGCAGGCGACCATTGGGCGAGAGAGTGCTTCACCCATAGCAATATCACGGCGATATTTCAAACGGCGAATCGCGTTCTGCAGCGGACCACTGTAAGCGCCCCATGAGCGTAAGGCGTTGAAGGCAGGGCGGGTTGCGGAGCAGGCGTGGCATAAATCCCGGCTCATCAGACCCCGCCCACATATCCGGCAAATGGGGGGAAGCATTAAATTCGTTTCGCGCTGGCAAACCGTACACCAGCGCGAACCCTGTTGATCGCATCCACCACAGCGCGGTGGGTATAGCCAATCCAAGCCAGTCCAAAACCACTGATACAAGGAGTAGGCTAATTGTCTCCGAACAGACACGGGCATCATCTCAGCTCGCATCCATCCAATCTCTACGCTTCTAATCCCGCTCTGCAACACTCACACGGGATCCAGATTTGATGCCCAGGCTCAGCCGCCGAATCACAGCTGGCCTGGGCGTTGGCAGTCGATCAACCCCCAAACAAGACGCCCTTAAGCGCTGAACGAAGCAGCATCAGCAGGGCAGGCGTCATCAGTACAATACAAATGGATGGGAAAATCAGCAATGCCATGGGGATGAGCATCTTGATCGGCGCTTTGTGAGCTTCTTCTTCGGCAAGCTGGCGACGCTTGATGCGCATCTGGTCAGACTGGATGCGCAGCACCTTCGCCATGCTTACGCCTAGCTGCTCACTTTGAATGACCGCAGCGACAAAACTGGTCATCTCGGGTATGCCCATACGATCTGCCATGTCACGCAAGGCTTCCCGGCGCAGCTTGCCGAGCTGTATTTCTCGGATCACCCGGCCAAAGCCTCGCGCCAGCTCATTTTCCCACTTTTCGAACACTTTCTGCATAGCGCCATCGAAACCCAAACCGGCCTCCACGCAGATGGTCAGCAGATCGAGTGCATCTGGCATTGCTTTGCGGATCTCCTTTTGGCGGCGCTGAATTTTGCTGTTCAGCAGCAGCTCTGGCAAGTAAAAACCCAGAGCTACAAACAAAGAGATGATCAACAGCTTGCGCGACCAGGTCCAGCTTGAAGCACCGATGGAGAAGACAAACATGAGCAGGCCGCCAAATATCGCCGCGCAAATGAAACGGGATGTCCAGAAGATCGTAGGATCGATGCCGCGCGGGCTGCCTGCCAGCTCCAGCTTATGAGCGGTGCTCTGGATAGCATTTTGGGGGGTGAAGCGGATCGCCAGCTCACCGAACTTCCTTGCCAGAGGATAGATCACCCGCTCGGTGATGGGCTGGGAAAGCTCGATCTCTTCTAATGATACCGTCTCACCACGCGCAGCAAACTCAGCCAGGCGTGACTGCAGCGGATCCTCGTGCTTTCCTTCTCGCAAACCGATCAAGATCAGCACTACCGCCCCTACAATTACGGCTCCAACCAGACTGATAAAGACAATCGTCATAAGCACCTACCTTTTAAGCTCATGTCCCTTCTGCAGATCATACGTCGATGGTAGCGATCTTCGTCATGACGAAGTATCCAGCCACAATCATCAAAGCGCCTACAGTCAGCATCGGAATGCCAACCAGGCGCGTCTCGGGATTGAAAAACTGCATCATATAGGGCCGGTTGAGGGCAAACAAAGCCAGGGAGATCAATACCGGCATGAGGGCCAGGAAGCGACCTGAGTACAAAACCTGGGAAGTGAGCACGCGGATTTCGCCCTTGATGCGCACACGCTCACGGATGGTGTGTGAAATAGTATCCAGGATCTCCGCCAAATTGCCGCCGACTTCGCGCTGCACATTCATCGCGGCGACTACCAGATCGAGATCGTCGCTGGGGATGCGGCGGAGCAGATTATCAAGCGTGCGCTCCATGGGCAAACCCAGCTGCATCTCCTGGACAACCCTGCGGAATTCATCGGAGATCGGTATGGGCATCTCCCGGCTGACAGCCTCCATGGCTTGCATGGTTGAATACCCGGCCCGCAGGCCGTTTACCATCAGGTTTAGCATATCCGCCAGCTGGTCGTTGAAATGGATCAAGCGCTGGGCTTGCTGGCGGCGCACATACATCCGCGGGAGCAGCGAGCCAATAAATGCGCCAACGATAGCGAACAGGATCGAACGGCCCACTATATACCAGCCGAGGAAGCCTGCGCCGCAGGTGAAAATCACCATCAGCGCCAGGTACTCACCCGGTTTCAGCTTCAGGTCAGCTCGAGCCAGCTCGCGGGATAAATTTCCACCCCAATTCGATCTCTCCAGTTTGGTATTCACCCAGTCGCCGACCGGGGTTGATCGCTCGCCTTTAGCCTGGTTGGCTGGCAGTTCTTCTTCCAGATAGCGCCCCAGACGCTGCTGAACGAGTGACCGCTCGCTGGTGGCTGTAATGATCACCCCTACCAGAAGCAGCAGGAATGCAATTCCGCCGCCAACTGTTATGATCAACATGAATACATCCATGATCTGCACCTGTCAGATAGCTCGATAGTATCTATTAATACCGTCTTCTATCACCGATACCAAAAATGGAGGCAGGTAAGTGGATGCCCGAAGATTCGATCTTATCGATAAACTTGGGTCGTAAGCCAGTGGGTCTCAACCGTCCAATCACCTTACCCTCTTCATAGCCACTTTGTTCGAACAGGAAGACATCGGTCATAGTGATCACATCGCCTTCCATACCGCTCACTTCAGTGATATTGACAATCTTGCGGGTGCCATCTCGTAAGCGCTCTTGATGCACCACCAGATCGATAGCCGAAGCGATCTGCTCGCGAATCGCCCGCACCGGCAGATCCATACCCGCCATCATGGTCATGGTTTCGACACGGGCCAGGGTATCACGCGGGCTATTGGAGTGGGCGGTGGTCATGGATCCATCGTGACCGGTATTCATCGCCTGGAGCATATCCAGGGCGGCTTCATCGCGGATCTCGCCAACGATGATCCGGTCCGGGCGCATACGCAGCGCATTGATCACCAGGTGGCGGATAGTAACTTCACCGCGCCCCTCAATGTTCGGGGGGCGTGATTCCAGGGTGACCACATGTTCCTGGCGCAGCTGAAGCTCGGCGGCATTCTCGATGGTGACGATGCGCTCGTCATTGGGGATAAATTGAGACAATATGTTGAGGAAGGTGGTCTTCCCGGAGCCGGTACCGCCAGAAATCACGATATTGATGCGCGACTCCACACAAGCCTTAAGGAATTGCAACGCCTCTGGCGTGATTGAGCCGAACTGGATCAACTGCTCAAGTGTGATCGGATTCTTGAAGAATTTACGGATTGTCAGCACCGGGCCAACCAGCGATATGGGCGGGATCACGGCATTGACGCGCGAGCCATCCGGAAGGCGGGCATCGACATACGGGCTGGATTCATCGATACGGCGACCGAGTGGGGCTACGATGCGGTCAATGATGCGCATGACGTGATCGTCGCTCTCAAAAGACAATGGTGCCCGCAAGAGCTTACCCGAACGCTCGATATAGATATTCTTAGCCCCATTCACCATTACTTCTGTTATGGTCTCATCATCCAGCAGTGGCTGGAGCGGGCCAAAACCCAGGATCTCAGCTGCGATCTGCTCGTACAGGCGGTGGCGCTCGGGGCGCGAGAGGACGATATTCTCCTCCGCCAACACCTGTTCGAATAGCTCCTGGATTGTGGTGCGCACCTCGTTGACCTTGGAGATGTCCATCGACGGGTCCAGCTCAGCCAGCAGCCGGTTCTGGACGCGCGTTTTCAGGTCCAGATAAGTGTCCCGCTGAGTAGCTACGCCTGGAGCGGCTACGCGACGTGCCTGTAATGACGATAAACGCGAGTGGCTCGCCGCGTCATCTGTGGGAGTCTGGGTTGGGTTGCCCTGCCCTTGCTCAATACGTTTCAGGAGAGACATATCTCACCAATCCTGTATATACATTACTTTTTAGTAAAACGACCGATCACACCTGCCGGAACTTTGCCATCATCCTTTTGCTGTTCATCTTGCTGGGCGAGCTCGGTCAGGCGCTGACGGACAGTTTCAGCGAGGGTGTAAATGGCTCTCGATATCGGCTTGGATTTATCCGCCAGGATGAAAGGAATACCCCGGTTTATCGATGGGATGACCACACGTTCATCCAACGGCAGCACCACTGCGATCTCGTGTTTAAAGCTCTCGCTTACTTTCTCGGGCGTGATCCCGATACGTCGGTCGTAGCGATTCATTACAAATAAGATGCGTTTCAGATTGAGATTCAGGATGCGCGCCAGTTCGAAGAACAGGCGCGCATTCTTGATCGCGGGTATGTCCTGGGTGGTCAGCAGGATCACCAAATCACTGGTGTCAATGGCAGCCAGGACTTCATCCGTGAGCGTGGAAGTAGTATCTACAACCACGTAGGAGTACAGGCGGCGCAGGTACTGCAGCAGTTTGCCAAACTGCTCTCCGGTGACATTCTCGGCGTATTCGGGGCGAGCAGGCGCAGCCAGGATTTTAACCTTGGAGGCTTTGTGAGTGATCAAGACCTCTTCCACAACTTCTGGATCGAGCTCGTCGGCCCGGGGAGCCAGATCCACAATCGTGTTCTTGCCCTGCTCGTTGAGGAAGACTGTGAGATCACCAAATTGCAGGTTGCCATCCACCAGGATCACCGGAGATTCGTCATTCTGCAGCGCCATCGCCAGGTTGACAGCCACTGTTGTGCAGCCAGCCCCACCTTTGGGACTGTACACCACGATAATCTTCCCATAAGTCGCCGGATGGATGGCGGCTGCCTGTGCGGAGCCTCCCCCCGGGGAAGACACCGGTGATTTTAGGCGCTCGTCTCGGGCCATCTTCCCAGCCCGGCGGATTGCAGCAGTCAGCTCGTCAACCGCTGGAGGCTTGGTCAAGAAATCGCGCGCGCCAGCCAGCATAGCCCGGCGCATGTAGTTCGGATCGCCTTGAACTGAGAGGATAACGATCTGGGTAAAGTACACCGTGCGCCGGATGGTTTCAGTGGCCGTTATGCCATCCATATCCGGCATATTAATATCCATCAAGACGACGTCGGGACGGACATCCTTGGCAATGGTGATCGCTTCGCGTCCAGTCCCAGCGACGCCAACCACTTCGACATCGTTCTCAAATTGAAGCAACCGGCGGATATTCTCGCGCGTCTCGGCAACATCATCGACTATTACAACGCGTATCTTTTCCTCAGATCCCATCCAGTATCTCCATCATCATGTGCAATCCCTAGACTGTGAAGCATGCTCCTGGGAGGAGATGCCAATCTATTGGGCCGGCTGAGTTTCTACAGGCTGGACATTTTCAGGCAGTTGAACTTTGTCAACACGAGGCTCAACGCCATACGGCAGTTTCGCAGGCACGGGGATATCATACGTCTCCAGCAGGTATTGTAACGTCACTGCCTCGGTAGCCACGCGCGTATCGTCTTCAGCAGAGCGCAGCGCCAGTGTCAGCTGCGAACCCATGGCTGTCTGGTAGTATAACAGATAGTTGAGGGTGATCGCATCCTGGGGCGTCACGATCAAGGTGATCACCTCGGGCGCTTCCGGTTCCGCTGGTGCAGCTTCACCCTCTGCTGGTTCTTCGGCTGGCTGCTCTTCAGGAACCGGGGTAGGTTCCGGCTCTTCACCTTCCAGCGGAAATTCTCCCACCCGCAGCACAGTGACATTCTGCAGTAAGGATTGGCTGACCAGGCGCGGGCGTTGCGGCTCGGATGGCAGCGAATAAACGGTCTGCCCAAGACCAGTCACCACCTCTGCCTTGCCGACTGCGGTACCCGCCTCGCCGCCGCCGCTGACCTGGGCGGTCAAATAGTTCGGACCCTCCTCACCGACTGTACCGGGAGCGATGACGATACCAGCCATGTTGGGAAGGTTGCTCTGGAAGTCGGGATCCAGATCGGTCAGCATCAGGGTGACAATCACGTTAACGCTATCCCCTGGCTGCGGCGCATAGGATACGCTGGACAATCTGCTGATGGGGATCGAGACGGCCACCATGCCACGCGGGATCGAGAGAGCTGCGACCGAACCGGTATCCGATAGCTGCTCGGCGGTGTCCACCAGCATACTTCCCGTGAGCGGGATGCCTGCATCCAGATCGAACTTAGCCATGCGGCCTTCGACTTCGTTTATATTTGAAAACATACCCTGGATGAACAGATCGCGCTGGATCGGCACCAGGCTCAATACGGCTGGCTCCATCAGTGCACCCCGCTGGACGTTCTGGGTGAGCACCACAACATTGACCACATCGATAACCTGTGTCGGCGCTGGCTGCTGTGATGTGGTGGTCGTAGTTGGCTTCAGATATTTCTGCCAGACGACCACAAACGCCAACAACCCCAGGGCGATGATGAATGCAAGATAAATGAACACTCGGCCTCTACGCATGCTAGCCTCCAATCGAGATAGGACTCACACTTACAATTATTTGTGAAATTTCCATAAACATACATGAATTATAGCTAAGCAAGCGTTAATTCAATAGGAAATTTCCTATACAATTCTGTTAGCAAAATAATCGAGCACAGGGATGCTGAGAAGGTCGAAGCCCTGTCTACATGCGGCAGGGCTTCGACCTGATGAACCTGATAAATAGTCGTGGAGTGTCTACCAGCGAACTAGATGTTATTCATAATGTTGCTGAAGACATTACCGATGGCCGGGCCGAGCAGTGCAAGAATAACGATCACAACAATCGCGACCAAAACAAGGATTAACGCGTACTCGACAAGACCCTGACCTTTTTCCTTCGGTGCGAACAACATGGCAGTCACCTCCTTTCGCATGTAATTTTCTGTTCTATAATATCTGAACTTATACCCATTATATAGAATCTTTATTAATTTTGCAATACCCAATTCATGAAATTTTCCTTGCACTTATGATAACTCAGCATTTTCTGTAGCAGGGATCTGGAATACCACTCGGGTGCCCTGCCCTGATACGCTCTCAACCTCCAGATAACCGCCCAGCATCTCCACCCGGTCGCGGATCACCTTTAATCCCAGGTTGCTGTGCTCGTCCAGGGTATCAACGTCGAAACCCTTGCCGTTATCTTCGACGCCGACACGCACGTAGGTATCCGCCATATCCACCTGGACTTTCACCTGTGTCGCCTGGCTGTGGCGGATGGCATTGCCCAGCAGCTCCTGGATCGCCCGGAAGATCATCACTTCTTGATATGGCTGTATGCGGCGCTCCATGCCGGTGGTCATCAAGCGGATGTCCATGTTGGGCTGTTCCTGGTATGCCTCGACATAGCGCTTCAGCGTCGGTAGCAATCCCAGGTCATCCAGCATCATCGGACGCAGATCAAAGATAAAGTCGCGCACTTTCTGGAAGGTCCTGGTGGCTGACAGCTTGAGATTGTTAAGCTCATCGCGGGCTTTTTCCTGATCCAGATCGAACAAGCGCATGGCAATTTCGGTTTGGAGGATGAAATTGGAAAGAGCCTGGGCAGGACCATCGTGCATCTGGCGGGCAAGCCGCTGGCGTTCCGCCTCCTGGGCCTGCACCATCATCTCGACCGTCTCAGCCGTGGCTGAAGAGCCACCCGGGCGGTCCCCCGGAGTGCCGCCCTCCATAGCCTGAAGTACATTTTCCATGATGGAGACATAGCGCTCCAAGTGGGCCTGATCGCTCTGCAGCTTCTCCAACTGGCCGCGCATGACAAAAAGACGCTGCTGGGCATCCAGGGCAGATTCATATGCCATACGGATGTCTGCACGCGGCAGGCTGTCAAACTGACCCTGCACCTGCTGCAGATGAGCATTGATCGATGCATTGCGCTGAGTCAGCTTGTTCACTTCGAGCTGGCTCTGCTCTAACATCAGGTCGATCTCTTTCATCTCCCGCCGTGCCTGATCCAGGGCCGCATCAACATCCTTTTTCAGTTTTTCCCACTGGCTGATCTCTTCTTGTTCCGTTGTATTGGCCATACTTTCACTCCTGGCTGGTTCGATCTGCCTGATCTAAACGCACCCAGCCATGCCGCAGCGCATAGAGCGCTGCCTGTGTGCGGTCTTCTACCCCAATTTTCCGTAAAAGAGAAGTTACATGGTTCTTGACCGTTTGCTGGCTGATGTTCAGCTTACGGGCGATTTCTTTATTGCTCATCCCCTGGGTGACGCAGGTAAGCACGTCCATCTCCCGCACGGAAAGCGGGTGGAAGTGTTGGCCCGGTTCACCGGATCGGGAAGATGAGTCGTCTTTGGAATCCAGATAGCTGTGCAGAGCCACCCGATCTAGATGCAGACCATCAATGAGATACTCCCCCTTGGCGACCAGGCGAATGCACTGCATCAGCTTCTCCGGCTGGATGTCTTTCGTACAATACGCCGCTGCACCAGCGCGCAACGCTTGCAGTTTTTGCACTTTATCATTATAAGCCGTCAGCAGCAGCACGCGCGTGGGACTTTTCTCCTCAATCAGCCGGTGCACAAGCTGTTGACCATTCATACCCGGTAAATTAATATCTACAATAGCCAGCTGCGGTTTTAATTTTCCGATCGTTGCCAGACCCTCTTCCCCGTCGCTGGCGGTGGCGATCACATCGATATCTGGCTCGAGGGAGAGCGCGTCCACCACCCCCTGCCGAAATAACGGGTGATCATCGACTATGATGATCGTGATCTTCTGCATGGTTTTCTTCACCCGGCTTTGTCCACCTGACGTGGAGAGTATAGCATAAGAGATGCCTTCAAGCAACTCACAGGGATGATAGCTAAGCTCAATCTTGCCAACGATAAACCGCCATGTTCTCCCCGCCAAGCTGAGTGGAGAGCATGCCGCCGCTGGTGAATAGCACCTCCCTACCATTCACAAGCTCAGGATACCATCCTGGGAAAGTCACCAGATAAGCTGCCCCTTGCTCGGTTAAGTAGGCAGCCAACCTGGTCTCATCTCGGATGAAAGGGATTACCTCCGGCGAGACCAATCCGGCCAGGTCCAACAGACGGCGCTCCCCGAAATAACCCAGCGCGCCGATATCATGTGCGGCGACCAATGCCTCTGGCGGGATGTGAGCCGCAACCCAGCGGGCGGTTGTCACCATCTCGCTCTCGATCAGCGCCACGTCACGTCGATAGGCGCTGGCGCCCATGAACAGGAATATGACCAGGACGACTGGTGTAGAAGCCAGCCAGGCGCGCCCGAGAACCCGCCTGACTGCACTGGCAGCCGGGCGACCGGCAATCTCGAAAACGCCCACCAGTCCCCATATAAAGTACACCGGTAACGCCGGCATCACATAGCGACCATGCTGGTAGCTGACCGGCAGGCGCAGCGCATACATTGCCAGGTAGCCAAGCAGCCACAAACCACCTGCCAGGACCACCCAGTTGCGTTGGCGGATGGCGCGAGCCAGTGTATAGAGAAAGCCCGGGAGCAGCAGAACGCCTACTCCGACCAGGGGGATGGCGCCTTGCTCGGCCAGACGGCTCCATAAGCTGGCTTGCAGCTCGACGGCGTATTCAGCCTGTTTGGCAAAAAAGGTATTGGGCCACCAGGCACCTCCCAGGCTCTGGTTGAAGAGCAGGTAGGGGAGGAAGGCAACCAGCCAGCCGGACAGCAGGCGTATGGCTGCTCGCCCACGTCTCGCCCAATCAGGCAGCCCAATAGCAATCACGAACAGCGCCGGACCCAGCAGCGTGACGCCATCCGGCCGCACCCAGGCACTGAGGCCGACCAATATTCCCAGCCACAGCCAGCGCACAGGGTCGGTTAATAGTAATCCCAGCGCACACAAGATTATCAAAGCGCTCAACAGGGTCTCCATGCCGGAAACCCCTGCCCATACCAGGTGCCATTCGAGGGCCAGCAGG
>CAZGIX010000124.1:0-13811 GCA_964525785.1 uncultured Anaerolineaceae bacterium | reverse complement strand
TTGCCCTGGATTGCTTATTTTTTAACATCGGAATTAATTCTCCTTTGATTAATTGATAAATCCAATACCTGATTATACTGGCAAAAGATATCTGGCATATCATAAGCCAGGTACAAAAACCCAGGTGGATCGCCTGAAGGACAATCCAGGCGAAGTATATCCCCCATTCTTTAAAATATTGTGAAATTTGGTTAAGAATGCCGTTTGAACAATGCAGGATGAGACACAATAATAGACCGGATTTATTTTCGGGCTGCGAACGTCTATTCGCTTTTCTCGGTAACCTCACGGGTTTCGTGCTCAAGGTACAGGTACAAATCGATATCATGCTGCCGGGGCTGTGATGGGCGGGACTGGTCCCCGACTGTCTTGACGATCATAAAATACCCCCAGCCGCGCGGCAGATCGGCCGCGGCTCGCAACTCTATCTCCTTTTGGGAGACAGGTGCCGATTCGATGGCGGCACCCCCAAGCTCATTGGCCAGCCAGTCCATGGCGTTCTGACTCGCCTGAATGCGTACAAACAGCTGAGAAATGGGAGCCATGGCTGTCCTGGATTCCACCTCTCCGAAGGCAGCCTGGGCAATATCTGCCAGCAGACCGTGCCTCCGCTTTAATGGTATACCCAGGTTGCGAATGACCACGCTGGTCAACTCCGCAACCCGGTGGTCATAACCCGCGTCGGCGGGCAGGCGTATCTCAGCCAGCGTTTGCCAATGAGTGCCCAGACTCAATAAATCCTTGCGTCTCGATACGTGACTCAAGGTCTGGCCTCCTTTCACTGATCCACTGCAGTGTCACCAAGGTCATGTCATCTTCTTGCTCCCTCCCCATTCCATTGAAGTCCCGCCACTCTGCCAGCAAGTTGTCGATCACTCCAGATTGGTTGTGTATCTTGCATAGGAGCTGCTTCAGCCGGGGCACACCGAACATTTCATACCCGGCATTATGCGCCTCCACCAACCCATCGCTGTAGAAGACTACACACTCTCCAGGCTGAATGGATACCTGTTTTTCCTCATAATCCATTTCTGGGAGCAACCCCAGGGGCATACCGGTGGCGCGCAGCTCAATGACTTCGCCATTGGTTATCAAGCAGGGCAGGTTGTGCCCGGCGTTGGCATAGCGTATAAGCCCGCTCTCAGGATCCACCAGGGCGTATAAACAGGTGACAAACATACCGTTGGGCATAGTTGGGAGCAGCAGCTCATTCACTTTACGCAGAACATCGCTCGGTGATGTAAGCTGCAAAGCCATTGCCCGCACCATACTGCGCGCCGACGCCATCACCAGCGCGGCTGGTACTCCGTGGCCGGTTGCATCTCCAATTACGACCCCTAACGTACCATTCTCAAAACGGACAAAATCAAAGAAATCGCCACCCACCGCTTGGGCAGGTTGGTAGTGACCGAAGATTTTCCATCCAGCTATCTCGGGAAGCTGCTTCGGCAGCAGCATATGCTGGATAAAGCGCGCCACACGCAGCTCATGATCCAGGCGCTGCCGATCTTGGGCTTCAATTTGCTGCTGGTGCACAAGGTGTGCAACTCTGAGAGCAGGAGCAGCCTGTCCGGAGATCGCCCCCAATAACTGGATATCGCTGTTCGTGTAATACTGGTCACCGAGGCGGGGGCCCAGATTAAGCAGCCCGACGAGCTCACCCTGGCTGACCAGGGGGACGATCAGCTTTGCCCCACTGGCCTTCAGCCTGTCCAATCCAGGAGAATCTAACACGATCTCATCGACATCGATGACCTGCTGCGCGGCGAGCAATACCTTCCAGAATGGATCATCCTCTGCCACCACCGCCCGCAGACCAGAATGATCTTCCTCGTGGCTCAGCAGCAGTGTATGCGCTGGTTGGACGGTCTCTTGAATAATACCGATCAGTTTTTGCGACAACCGTTCCAGGTCCACTTCCCGGCGCAAAGCCGTGCTGAAGGCTGCCAGGGCCTGTGCAGCTTCGTATTTCCTGCGGAAAAAACGCTGGTCGATTACATTCTGAACGCGCCGCCGGAGCGGGTTGAACACCACAGCAATGACCAATGTAGAAAGGGCGATGGTGAATGGGGAGCTCTCACCGGTGATGCTGATGAAGACCGTCTGCAGGAAGATAATGCTGCCGAGATAAATTCCCCCCAAGAGCAATGTCAAGGCGCCATATACCAAAGTCCGGTTGATCAGCAAGTCAATATCCCACAACCTGAAGCGTAGGATGGCAACACAGATCGAAAGCGGGAAGAACAGCAAGAACGGCAAGAACAGCACCGTATTAAACGGCAGCAGCACCCCAACCATCGGCGCCAGAAGGAATATACCGATGGGGACAAACGCTACCAGGCTCCCGATAAGGATTACCCAGATCTGCTGGCGTGCCAGGCGAGAAGAGGCTGTTCTCAGCCGATAGAGCATGATACCCAGGAAGAGGACAATCCCAAATGCGGCGTAGTAATAGCTCATGCGCCAGGAAGTCACATATGCCCAGGGTCTCCCGATATCGTATAAAACAGCCAATCCCCAAATCGTCAGGCCGGTCGAAAGCAGGTAGGGCAGGTAGCGTAGCCATCGCAAACCCCGGGCAGGAATCCAGTCTTCCGGGAATCGCAGAGCCAGGTTCGTCAGTGCGCTGCCCTGTTGGGTGATCGCCAGAAACCACAAAAAAGTGGCGTTATGGGTCGTGGTCAGGTCAAAGAGCAGAGCACTCGACAATGCTGCACTCATTGAAAAATATGAGAACGCCCGGCTGGAGGGTGAATAACCCCGCACGCGGAACACCCATGCACCCATGATAAAGAACGCCAGACCCACAAGGTATGGGATCCAATACAAACGCAACAGGTCAACTTCAGGAAAATCGATCAGCTGAACAGCCGGATAAAAACCCCTCTCGCCATCCGGATAAATTGCATGGATAGCAATCTCATCTCCGGGTGCAAAAGTAGACAATGCCTTCAGGAATTCGTCAGGGGTGCTGACCGCTCGATCTTCGAGTGAGATCACTCGCTGGGGATAATTCATACCCAGGCTGCGCCCGCTCCAACCCTCACCGCCGTAATCGGCAACCACCAGGGTCTGTTCGACGACAAATCCGGGGAACGGCTTAGCGGCCCAGGAGTAAGCCCAAAAAGGCGCCAGGATGAACACCAGCCCCTCGATCAAAAACATCAGGAACATGAACCAGCCGGTGCCCGTCGAGCGAGAGCGCAGTCTTCCCAAAGAGAACGATCCTTGCATGGCCTCTACCATTAGTGATGTGCTATTCCCAACATACAGAATAAGATCTGCTTGATATCAATCAGAAGCACTCCCGGAGGATGCACTGCGCTCCCACTCGGCATGGGGCTTTTCTAATGCGTGCCATTCGGCAGCCAATGGCATGACCCCGAGCTTGCGCACGACCTGCCGGGCTGCCAGCCCAACAACCGCAGTATACGTAGGATATGCCAGCTCAAGCTCCGCCAATTGTTCGACCCACATATCGGCTGCCATACCCCCTGCTACGAGCTGGATCGATTCGAGCGCCTGCTCGCCTACAATGTGCGCGCCTAGTATGCGATGTGTCTCTTGGGAGACGATCAGCTTGCACATGCCATCGGTATGCCCATCGATCACGGCCCGGTCCAGGTTAGAATAACTGATCTCGGCGGTGAGATAATCGATATTTGCCTCGCGGGCTTTCTTCTCCGTCAGTCCCACACTGCCGTATTCCGGATCTGTAAATCCGCCGTGCGGCACGATATTGTGCTTATACGATTGACCCACGCCCAGCACTGCATTCTCCGCGGCGATGCGCCCATCATAGCTGCCGCTCTGCACCAGCATCATACGTCCGGTGATATCCCCCGCTGCAAAGATATGCGGAACCGAGCTGCGCAGATAATCATCCACGATCACGTAGCTGCGCTCAGTGACTACGCCTGCGGCCTCAAGATTGAGCGGTTCAACATTACCAACCCAACCCACTGCCAGGATCACCGCCTCAACATCCAGGCTAAGCCGTTCTCCAAGACGGTTGTACCAGAGTCGCAGACCAGTCTCAAAAGGCTCAATGCTCTCCACCCCCCCGATCGAATTGATAATCTGGATGCCACGGCGCTGGAACACCGCTGAAATCTCTTTGGAGATCGATTCGTCCTCGATCGCCAGGATGTTCTGGTTGACCTCCAGAATATGCGCCTGCGTTCCAAAATCGTTGAAAATGGATGCCAGCTGGCAGCCTGTGGCTGCGCCGCCGACAATTGCTACGGAGCCTGGCAGCGACTTTAACGACCAAATATCGCTGTGTGTCAGGGCGTACTCGCTCCCAGGAAATGTAAATCGGCGGGCGTGCCCCCCTGTACAGATGATGAATTTATCCCCACGCAGCGTATCGGCTGAGGCGAATGCCAGGGTATGTGGACCAGTAAAGTGCGCGTCACCCACTCCGGCAAATACATCCACCCCCGCCTGGGAGAGATTTTCCAGCAATTGTTTCTTTTCATGCACGCGGTACACCATACGCTGTGTGCGGGCAATCACGCCACCGAAATCCGCTTTAGGCGGATCGCTGATCAAGCCATAATCGGCATGCTGACGGGCATCGCGTGCTAGCCTGGCGGCATGCGCCAGGACGCGCGTCGGCACACAGCCATCATTTGTGCAGGTACCGCCCATCCGGCCGCGCTCCACAAGGGCCACGCGCGCCCCCAATTCACGCCCGCGCAATGCCGCTGTCACACCTGCTGGACCGCCGCCGATAACTATTACGTCGTAATTCTCCATATTGACTCCTCCTTGCTCCAAAACCATTAAATACAACCAGCGGGCTAATTACCTGCGCAATGTATTCCCGCCAACGAGAAATGGCACAAGATTCACCGGATATACCACCCCTGGACTACTGTCTCCAGCAGTCCAGGTTATTGTTACACCATTTATTGTTCATAGGGTATCATCCAGCCATACAACCACTGGTACAATTCCTCATACAGCGAAAGAGACGCTCTTAACCAAATTGGTGAAAAATCTCACCACTCACAGATGAGAGTGTAGTAGAATCAGTATAACATAAATAAGATGATCAAGGTCCGAATATCGAGACTCGGGAGGTCAAACCAGATATGAGCAATCTCCAAACAACATTGACGGGCTTTTCTAGGTACAGGGGCGGCGAAGGTCACTATAGTTTCATCCTGCACAGGCTGACCGGCTTAGGAACCCTGCTATTTCTCACGATTCACATCCTGGATACCGCCACTGTCTACTTTTTCCCCTCGCTCTACGAACACGCGATCGACATCTATCGCAGCACGCCATTTATGATCGGAGAGATTTTCCTGGTCTTCGCCGTTATTTATCACGGCGTGAACGGAGCGCGCATTGCCTTGTTCGATCTTTATTTCACCAAACGGTGGATGGCAAAAAGCCAGCGACCATCTGCAATCTGGACTTTAATTATTGCGGTGGTGCTGTGGCTGCCAGCAGCTTTTCTCATGCTGCGAAGCTTACTCGTACACAACTTTAATCTCTAGACGAGAGCATATAGCATGGAACGGACCATTGAGAAAACCAATCTAAATATTAATTACGATGCGGTTGCCTGGAAATGGATGCGCTACAGCGGCTTGCTGCTTATTCCCCTGGCATGGGGGCATGTTTTGATCCAGGATGTGCTGGTGGGAGTGCACCAGATCGACATCGATTATGTTGCCATGCGCTGGGCCACACTCGGCTGGCGCGTGTACGATTTTCTGCTGCTGGCGTTTGCTTTCGCACACGGTGTGAACGGGCTGCGCCAGGTACTCCATGATTATGTCCAAAAAGAGAAGAGCATGCGCACCATTTCCCGGCTGCTGCTGGTTCTCTGGTTCCTGGTTGCGGCTATCGGGGCACTTGCCATCGTCGGCGGCGTCCGCATGCCCTGAAGGCAGTGGCGGTTGATCCTGAGCACTGCCAGTCAATCAATCCCGGTTGGCTGCGGTCGATCTGAACATATGCCACAAGTTATAATTGGGGAATTATAGGCATCACCCGGTGAAAGGTAGATACCGATGCTTTTATTAAGGAACGTAAACCACAGCAGGCACATACTTGAGGAGGTTGGAGGAGCAGCTGCATGAATTCACACCAACATGAGGTTCTCGTGGTAGGGGCGGGGGGAGCCGGCTTGATGGCGGCTTTATACGCATCAAAAACTGCCAACACAGCCGTACTGAGCAAGTTGTACCCCACGCGTTCCCACACCGGAGCAGCTCAGGGAGGCGTAGGCGCTGCCCTGGGAAATATAGAGGAAGACCACCCTGAGTGGCACACCTACGATACAGTCAAAGGCAGCGACTACCTGGGCGACCAGGATGCAATTGAGTTCATGTGCAGCGAAGCTGTGCCAGCAGTCTACGAGCTGGAACATATGGGCCTGCCATTCTCACGCACCCCGGATGGTCGTATTGCGCAGCGACCGTTCGGCGGGCATACAAATAACAAGACAGGCAAGCCGGTACGCAGGGCGTGCTATGCCGCCGATCGTACCGGTCACATGATCTTGCAGACCCTGTACCAGCAATGTATTAAAAATCAGGTCAACTTTTTTGACGAATTCCAGGTAATTGACCTGATCCTGTCCAACGGCGCCGCTGCAGGTGTGGTTGCGATCCAGCTTTCCACCGGCGAGCTGCACACTTTCCACGCCAAATCGGTCATCTTTGCCACCGGTGGGCATGGACGCATCTGGGAGATCACATCGAACGCTTACGCCTACAGCGGCGACGGGATTGCCATTACGCTGCGGCGCGGCATCCCCGCTCAGGATATGGAGTTCTTCCAGTTCCATCCGACCGGCATTTACAAGTTGGGCATTTTGATCACTGAGGGTGTGCGCGGTGAGGGTGGCGTGCTGATCAACGATTCCGGTGAGCGATTCATGACCCATTACGCGCCCAATGTGAAAGATCTGGCCTCCCGCGACGTTATCAGCCGGGCAATGTACCTAGAGATGAGTCAGGGGCACGGCATTGGAGGTCAGCGCTACTTACTGTTAGACGTACGACCAGAGACGGTCAACAAATACGCTGCCGAAGATGGTCGCAAGCGCCCAGACGGCTCTCCATACGTGGTCACTGCGGAAGAGGTCCTGGGCAAGCTGCCGGATATCATTGATTTCTGCCGCACGTACCTTGGCGTCGATCCGGTCACACAGCCCATGCCGGTGCAGCCCACGGCGCACTATGCCATGGGCGGCATCCCGACCAACAAGTTTGGCGAGGCAGTCATCGATGAAAAAAATACGGTGCTGCCGGGACTGTTTGCAGCTGGAGAAGCGGCCTGTGTATCGGTGCATGGGGCGAACCGCCTGGGAACGAACTCACTCCTGGACTTACTGGTCTTTGGGAAGCATTCCGGTCTGCGAGCGGCAGAATATGCTAAGGGCGCCGCATTCCAGCCGCTGCCTTCTGATGCAACCGATTTCGCGCGCGCCCAATTCGACGCGATGCTGAACAACGATGGTAGCGAGAGTGCCGCGGATATTGGCGGCGAAATGAAGAGCATAATGATGGACCATGTCAGCGTATTTCGCACCGAGGAAGGGATGCGACTCGCCGTAGACAAGGTCTGCGAGCTGAAGGAGCGTTTCAAGCACGTGCGCGTGGGCGACCGGGGAAAGATCTTCAATACCGACCTGCTCAATACCTGGGAGCTGGGCAATTTGCTAGACCTGGCAGAAGTGACTGCCGTGTCGGCGCTGGCGCGCCAGGAGAGCCGCGGCGCTCATGCTCGTGAGGATTTTTCCAAGCGCGATGACGCAAACTGGATGAGGCATACACTCGCCTGGCGCCGTGACAACCGTATCGAGCTGAGCTACAAACCGGTTGTAAAGACCAAATACGAGCCAAAGGAACGGGTGTATTAGGACAGGTAATCATCATGGATGTCACTATCAAGATATTTCGCTTCAATCCTGAGATCGATAAACAACCTCACTTCGAGACATACTCCGTGCAGGCCCAGGAGACCGACCGCGTCCTTGATCTGCTGGAATATATCAAGGGGCATATCGATGGTACGCTTTCCTTCCGGCGCTCCTGCGCCCACGGGGTGTGCGGATCCGACGCCATGCGCATCAACGGTCGCAACCGGCTGGCATGCAAAGTACTGGTGAAAGAGCTGGGCAGCAAGATCACCGTAGAACCCATCCTGGGCCTGCGCGTGATCAAGGACATGATCGTGGACATGGAGCCTTTCTTCGAGCATTTTCGCTCTGTGCTGCCCTACTTTATCAACGATGAGCCGGCGCCGACAACGGAGCGCCTGCAAAGCATCGAAGACCGGGAACGCTTCGATGACACCACCAAGTGCATCTTGTGCGCCGCCTGCACCACTTCCTGCCCGTCGTTTTGGGCGAACCAGCGCTACGTCGGGCCGGCAGCGATTGTCAATGCCCACCGCTTCATTTTCGACAGCCGCGATCGAGCCGCGGCAGAGCGGCTGCGCATCCTCAACGACCAGTTCGGCGTCTACCGCTGCCATACGATCTTCAACTGCACCGACGCCTGCCCGCGCGACATTCAGGTCACCCAGGCGATTGGCGAGGTGAAGAAAGCCATCGCCACGGGGAGAATTGAGTAGCCTCCTTGCTCTCCGTTTTCGTGAATGATATAATGACCACACTTGCCCCAGTAGCTCAAAGGATAGAGCGAGGCTCTCCTACAAATGTGGGCCTCATGGGAGAAATCTCATGAGTGAAAGTGGCCAAAGTCGGGGAAGCCTAAAGGGATAGGAAGCCATGATCAAACTCCCAATGGCAATTGGGACATAGGGCTACCAGATTATCCGTTGCATTCACCACGGACATTTGGGTATCGTCTGGAAAGTCCTGGATTGGTTTGATGTGGCAGACCTCGAAGTGCTTTGAATACCCGCAAACCCTGCAGCACTGAGGACTATCCGAGTTATTGTAGGATCTCCTGGCGAGCTTGCGAATCCAGGCATTGGCCTGGTAGCGGGCGCGAGAGCGAATTTCTGCAATTGTGACAGACCTGAAATCTTGAGGTTTCGTAGGATCACAATTATTGCAGTAGCTCCGCCGATATCCGGTCTCCGCTCCGCAGCTCTTGCAATAGAAACGCTGCCGTTGTCTCTTCGGGTATATACGATTGTTGAACTGGGCAGCGCAGGAAGTGCTACAAAACTTTGGATTGTTGGTCTCATTGTTGCAATTCAAGCATTTCATGGTTTATCTCCAAGGTAATCCCGAGCCAAGCTCAACTCGAATGCTAGAGTTTGAAAAATTATAAACTTACTAGTTCGAGTTGTGAAGGTGTAGAGACTAGACGGCCACCACCTAAAGCGGTAAACGACGCCAGGGTGAAGGGATAGTCCAGGGAGCCGGTAAACCGGCGCAAACCTGAAGGCCGAGGTTGTGGGTTCGACTCCCGCCTGGGGCACCAGATAAGAGCCATCTCGAACCGTGCTCTATGCCGGTTGAGCAGTTTCTAGCCATGCTGCGCTTTGAACAGCGCAATAAGCTGGCAGAACTGCCCGGCAAGATACTGGAGAGCGGTCGAGATGAGTTCGTTTAATTGCAATATCTCCCCTTTACAGAATTCAGAAGGAATTCTCTTAGACAAATTTATAACCGTTCAAGCTGCAGCTGAGGTCACGGGCTATTGCAGCCAGTACCTGCGCCGCTTACTTCGCACCAGGAAACTGGATGGCATCAAAGTCGGCCAGGTGTGGCTGATCAAGATGGCTTCACTGGGCGCTCACCTGAAGCAGACTGAGGCCACTGGTGACCATCGTTGCGGGCCTCGAAAAGCCCAAATAGATAAGGCGTCTACAAGCGTAAACGGACCCTGTATACGAGCGTATACACCTGGAGAGATGGAGGTCTTAGATGAGCGTGATGGTCCTTGATGCCGGGAACAGCATCATTAAAGCCAAGATTGCACGGCGGGAACAGGGTGAGGTTGCATTTCCTCACGCCCTGAAACCGCTTACAGAGGCTGAATTTCGGTCGATTCTTTCAAGGGTGGGGAAAGCCAGCCTATCGTTGGATTATTTACGAATTAACGGCCAACCTTTCGCAGTTGGTGAGAGCGCCGAACGGCATGGTATCACCGTCCAACGATCCGGGGCTGCTCGCTATACGCGAGATCATTATGGCATCCTTGCCGCTGCTGCACTGGCAAGATTGTACGAGCGGGGAGGAGAGATCATGGTCTTCGGCAGCCACCCACCGGGCGACGTCAATTTCCGCCAGGACCTGATGAAATCCGTAATCGGAGATTGGCATATCGAAACGAATGGCAGCGAGCGTCACTTCCGGGTGAGTTATGCCAACACCTTCGATGAGCCGGTGGGCGGATTGATGAATGTGCTCCTGACTGAAGATGGACAACATTACCAGCGGTCCGACTTGAACAGCGGGCGCTCTTTGGTCATCGACATTGGCGGATTCACCACCGACTACATCGCTGTCAATCCGGGTGGGGAAGTGGATTACAGCCTGGCGCGCAGCGTGCCGATTGGCATCCAGAATGTAGTCGCCGATTTCGAAGAAAGCTTCCGGGCGAGCAATCTGCAGGCGGTCAAGGATACCCCGGCGCTGCCGCCAGAGCGTATCCATATGGCAATTGTTACGGGTGTCTTCGAGGGCGGCGGGAGGAAATACCCTTGCGAGAAGGAAGCGAGGGAAGCGACAAACCTGCTGCTCAACCGGATTGCGGATACCTATCAGCGTATTGCTGGTGGGGCATTAGGATGGGATGCGATCATCCTGACCGGTGGTGGTAGTGGCTTGCTTTACCAGCGGCTTCTGCCGGTACTGGAGCATGAGCGTGTCATCCTGGCAGATGGGCTGGAGAGCATCCATTTGGCGAATGTGCGCGGTGGTTTGAAGCTGTGGCGGTTGTATGAGGCGCTGAAGGTGCTATGAGCGAAGTAATTAGCTTTCGACTCTCTGAAAGTAATCCTCGTGAGGCGCAGGCACTTAATGTTTTAAACACTTGGTTGAGTAAAGGCTTTAGCGTCCGCGATATCATCACTCAAGCACTGATAGCGTATGAAGTATCTGACCAACAACTAATAAAACAGACTTCTCCTGCTAATTTGGAAGCGGTTCTTAGCAAAGTAAATCAACTACTTGAACGTATTGCGAATAGCAATATTACCGAAAACCCAGAATCTCTGGTTAACCATAATCTATCGAACACTTTTATCTTATCGGTAAAGAAAGCAAAACAACCAGGTTTAAAAGTCGAATGATTGATGTTTTTCTTCGATGGGGGATAGAATAATGATTCCACATCGAATGTATAATAGTGAGTAAGGTTTGGGTTAGCCTTTGCTGTTGTACCCAGCTTCGAACGTTTCAACGAATCATTATCTGGATTAAGCACCACTTTTTGGGAGGTTTCTTCTTGCCCAAATTAACCCTTCAGCAGCTTGAAACCCACCTGTTTAAAGCCGCCGATATCTTGCGCGGCAAGATGGACGCCTCCGAGTATAAAGAGTACATCTTCGGCATGCTGTTCCTCAAGCGCGTCTCCGACCAGTTCGAGGTGCAGCAGCGGCAGATTTACGAGCAGTGGTTGGGCGCCGGATATCCGCCCGAGGAGGCCGCCGAGTTCGCCGAAGACCCCAACATGTACGGCGAGATCTTCTTCGTCCCCAAGCGGGCGCGCTGGCGAGCGAATGCGTTGAACCAGGCTACGGACGGTGTAGCTTTTCTCATCGATCTAAAAACAGACGTGGGCAATCAGTTAAATAAAGCCCTGGCAGCCTTGGAAGACGCAAGCCCCGAGCTGGACGGTGTGCTCAAGCGCAATATCGATTTCAACGCCGTCAAAGGCAAAACCAAACTTAAAGACTCACAGCTTGTTGATCTGATACACCATTTTGACAAATACTCCCTTACTAATGAGGACTTCGAGTTCCCGGACCTGCTGGGCGCGGCTTATGAGTATCTGATCAAAGATTTCGCCGACAGCGCCGGTAAAAAGGGTGGCGAATTCTACACACCGTCGCGGGTGGTGAGACTACTGGTTAACTTGATCGAGCCGCAAGAAGGCAAGACCGTCTACGACCCAACCTGCGGCTCTGGCGGTATGCTCATCCAGTCCCGCCAGTTCGTCGAGGAGCAAGGTCAGAACCCGCGCAACCTGGCGCTCTACGGGCAGGACAACAACGGTACGGTCTGGTCGATCTGCAAGATGAACATGATCCTGCATAACATCACTGACGCCCATATCGAGAACGAAGACACCCTCGAAAATCCCATGTTCGTCGAAGAGGGCTATATCAAGCACTTTGACCGGGTGATCGCCAATCCGCCATTCTCCCAAAACTACTCGCGGGCGAACATGCAGTATAAGCCGCGCTTCGGCTACGGTTTCACCCCGGAGTCCGGCAAGAAAGCCGACCTGATGTTCATGCAGCATATGATCGCCAGTTTGAAGCCCGGCGGGCGGATGGCGACCATTATGCCGCACGGCGTGCTCTTCCGCGGCGGGGCGGAGAAGATCGTCCGGGAGGGCATCGTCAAAGATGGCCTGGTCGAAGCCATCATCGGCCTGCCCCAAAAACTCTTCTACAATACCGGCATCGCCGCCTGTGTGTTCGTAATCAATAAGCGCAAGCCACCCGAGCTAAAAGACAAAATCCTGTTCATCAACGTCGAGGGCGAGTACGGCGAGGGGCGCAACCAGAACTACCTGCGCCCCGAGGACTTAGAGAAAATCACCCACGTCTTCCACCACAGGCGCGAAATCCCGCGCTACTCCCGCCTGGTGAGCCTGGAGGAGATTGCCGCCAACGACTATAACCTGAACATCCGCCGCTATGTGGACAACTCCCCCGATCCGGAGATCGAGGACGTGCACGCCCACCTGGTGGGCGGCGTGCCCAAGCGAGAGGTTGCGCTGTATGCCGAGCAGTTCGCCCGATACGCTTTAGATCACAGCGTAGTTTTCATTGACCGGGAAGCTGATTACCTGGATTTCCGTCCTGAGATCGAGAACAAGCGCCAGATACGCGCCATCATCGAGAACCATCCGGAAGTACAGCGCATCAACCAGGAGATGAGCGCCCGACTGGGTGCCTGGTGGGGAGACGCGGCGCAAGAGATTGCACAATTCCCCGGAAATAACCACCTGCCGTATTTCAAGCGCGAATACCAGCAGCGCTTGCTGGAATGTTTGCTTCCGGTGGGCGTGCTCGACGAATTTCAGATCGCCGGAGTGTTCGTCAACTGGTGGGAGGCGGTGCGCTACGACCTGAAAGCTGTCGTCGCCACCGGCTGGAGCGCCAACCTGATCCCGGATGAATACATCCTGGAGCGGTTTTTCCAAAAGGAGCGTGAGGAAATCGAAAGTCTGGAAGCGCAGGTCGCCAAGCGCGAGGGGGAGCTAGAAGTAGCTTTGGATGAAGTTGAGATGGGTGAGGAGGCTGGCGAGGGGGAAGAAGCGCCGAAGGTAATTGCTGCGTCAGTGAAGAAATATATTAAAAGCCAGATCGATGACCTGAAAGGCCTGTGGCAGAGCGTGGAGGTGCAGAAAGAGGTTAAAGCGCTTCAGACAGCGCTGGATAACATTGTGCAGCGGGAGCGGGCGCAGCGCGACACCCGTCGGGCGTTGAATAAGGCTAAAAAAGAATTCGGCCAAAAAATTGAGGGGAAGAGAGATGTCTTAACTGAGCTAGAAGCAGAGGGATTGATTTTGCTGAAATTTAATGATTTTATGAGTGACACACTTCACCATTACCTGACCACAGAAGAGAGAGAATTAGTAAGTACTTTTGAAAACTTATGGGATAAATATAAAATACCACTTTCTACTCTT
>CAZGIX010000123.1:0-13822 GCA_964525785.1 uncultured Anaerolineaceae bacterium | reverse complement strand
GCAGGTTATACCCTGCTTGGATTCACCCGATTCACATAAATTTGGGAAGAACCCTCTACTACTTTGCGCTAACATTTTTCTCCTCCGCTCTGGACGAATCCTCGCCGCCGTGATATACTTCCCCCGCTCCCGCCCCAGGCGGGAGAACTTGTGCCCCGAGTGCGGGGCCAACCCTATCTCACACGCTTCCCGACTTGACCGGGCGTGCCCCGGCCGAGGCTCCGGTCAGGGATGAAGGAAGCGGAGGTCTAACGCAAGGAGTGTTAACATGGCCATTATTTCTATGAAAGCGCTTCTGGAGAGCGGCGTGCACTTTGGGCACCGCACCTACAAATGGCACCCTGCCATGAAGCCGTATATCTTCACCGAGCGCAACAGCATCCACATCATCGATCTTCAAAAAACCGTCAAGGCCCTGGAACAATCGTATGCCCTGGTGCGCGACACCGTCGCCGCCGGCGGTACAGTGCTCTTCGTGGGCACCAAGCGCCAGGCCCAGGAAACCATCCAGGCCGAAGCCACCCGCGCCGGCATGCCCTACGTCACTCAGCGCTGGCTGGGCGGCATGCTCACCAACTGGCGCACCATCCGCCAGCGCATCAACGAGCTGGAGAAGCTGGAGCGCATGCGCGATAAGGGCGATTTCGAGCGCATAACAAAGAAAGAAGCCCTGCTCAACAACCGCGAGATCGAGCGCCTGGATATGCTTCTGGGCGGCATCCGCGGCCTTACGCGCCTGCCCGAAGCCCTGTTCGTGGTCGACGTGCGCCGCGAGGAGACCGCCATCCACGAGGCCAACCTGCTCAACATCCCGGTGGTTGCTCTGGTTGATACGAACTGCGACCCGTCCAACGTGGATTACGTCATCCCATCCAACGACGATGCCATCCGGGCTATCAAGCTGCTGGTCGGCAAGATCGCCGACGCCGCTGTGGAAGGCTGGGGCATGCGCAAGGAAGAGGAGATCGAGCCGGTGCGTGAAGGGATGCGCGCCTATGCCGAGGAAGCTGAATTGTCCGATGAAGAGCTGCTTGGCGAAGCCACCCTGGCAAAGCTGACCCCGAAAACTGTCCTGGTCACCTCGGAGGACGAGCTCTTAGTTGTCGAGGGCGAGGAACCGGTTGTGGAGCTCGGCGAGGAAGGTGAGCCAGAGTCCGAGGCCGGTGAAGAGCTGGAGGTTGAGGACCTGGCTGCGGAAGCAGAAGCTGAAGATGCAGAAGCAGATGAAGAAGATCTCGACGATGACAGCGACGATGACAGCGACGATGATGAAGACGAGGACCTCGACGAAGACGAAGACAAGGACGAGGCATGAGCATGGCAATCACCACGGAACAAATCAAACAACTGCGCGCCGCCACCGGCGCGGGTATCTTGGATTGCCGTAAGGCGCTGGAGCAAGCCGGCGGAGATTACGACAAAGCGCTGGAATACCTGCGCGAGAAAGGCCTGGCGACGGCTGCCAAGCGCGCCGACCGGCAGGCTGCGGAGGGCGTGGTTGAGCTGTACTCGCACGGCAGCGGGCGTGTGGGCGTGATGGTGGAGGTCAACTGCGAGACCGACTTCGTCGCTCGATCCGAAGCATTTCGCACCTTTGCCCATGAGCTCGCCCTGCAGATCGCAGCCGCCGCGCCAAAGTATATCCGCGAGAGCGACATCCCGGCTGAGGAGCTGGACGAGTTCGTCAAAAACGAGCGCCTCATCGCCCGGGCAGGGGTTCAGCAAGAGGGCCAGCCCGAGTCGGCGGCAGAAGAGATCGTCGCAAACCGCCTGGAGAAATACAAGGACGAGGCCTGCTTGCTGCGCCAGCCTTATATTCGCGACGAGGCCATCAGCGTCGAAAATCTCTTAATGCAGAATATTGCCGCCATCGGCGAAAACATCATCATCCGGCGCTTCGTCCGCTGGGAGTTAGGTGAAAGCAGCACAGAATCATAGAATATCCAAAAGGCCAACCACACGGTTGGTCTTTTTTTACCCCCAGGCTCACAATTTCAGGACTTACGCAGTTGGTGGGTGGCTGGGGGTGTTTGGGCGGGCAGCGCCCGCCCAAACACCCCAATTACCCTGAAGTGCGTAACTCCTAAATTTATCAACCAGGAGAGAAAATGATATGGAACAGGCACTAAAATACCGCCGCATACTGCTGAAGCTCAGCGGCGAAGCTCTCACCGGTCAGGGCGGCTACGGCATCGATCCCCAGCGGGCAGAGGATATCGCCCATCGGGTGAGCGAAGTGCGCGATCTCGGCGTGGATGTGGCGATCGTCATCGGGGCGGGCAACCTGTGGCGCGGCCGTACAGGCCTGAACCGCGGCATGGACCGCGCCACGGCGGATTATATGGGCATGCTGGCTACGGTGATGAATGCCCTGGCCCTGATGGACGCCATGGAGCGCATGGGTCTGATCACGCGCGTCCAGTCGGCCATCGAGATGCACGCCGTGGCTGAGCCCTATATCCGGCGGCGCGCCATTCGCCACCTGGAAAAAGGGCGGGTGGTCATCCTGGGGGGTGGCACCGGCAACCCTTACTTTTCTACGGATACAGCCGCGGCTTTACGCGCCATGGAGATCGACGCAGATGTGCTCATCAAAGCCACCAAGGTGGATGGCGTATACGACAGCGACCCGCTCAAGAACAGCCATGCCGTGCGCTTCGACCACCTGACCTACATGGAGACGATCAACCGGCGCCTGGAGGTGATGGACAGCACCGCCATTTCACTGTGCATGGATAACCACCTGCCGATCCTGGTGCTCAACCTGTGGCAGCCGGACGTCCTGCGCCAGGCGGTGCTGGGTGCCCCGGTAGGGACTTTGGTCAGCGACTGATCCTTTTTTCCCCTTTTCTAGCAGTGCATTTTCGGGTATCCTATAGGGGATGAAAGAATTGTGGAGGCACCCATGCTGAAAGAAGTTTACAAAGAGGCGGAAACCCGCATGAAAGGCGCAATCCAGGCTTTGGAGGAAGACCTGGCAGGCATCCGCACCGGGCGCGCAAGCCCGGCATTGGTCGAGCGCCTGCATGTAGAGTATTACGGCAACCCCACGCCCTTGATCCAGCTGGCGGCTATCAGCGTGCCCGAGCCGCGCTCCCTGCTGATCCGGCCTTTCGACGCCTCGACATTGAAAACCATAGAACGCGCCATTTTGGCCTCCGAGCTGGGGCTGACACCCAACAATGACGGTAAGTCGATCCGCCTGAACCTGCCTCCCCTGACCGAGGATCGCCGCCGGGACCTGGTGAAGGTTGTCCACAACCGGGCAGAAGAGGCGCGTGTGGCGACCCGCAACGTGCGGCGGGACAGCATCCGCGATCTGCGTGAGTTCTTGCAGGAGAAGATGATCTCCGAAGACGATCTCAAGCAGGGTGAAGAGGAGCTGCAGAAGATCACCGACCGCTACATTGAGGATATTAATCTCATTGCCGAACGCAAAGAGAAGGAGATTCTGGAGGTCTGATCCAGATCGCCCGGTGTGCTATGGAATCTAAAAAATCACTCGAGCTTCCCGATAGAATCGCCACACACGTTGCCATCATTATGGACGGCAACGGGCGCTGGGCGCTGGCGCGCGGCCTGCCGCGGCTGGCGGGACATCGCGCTGGCACTGAAAACCTGCGCCGGGTGATCGAGGCGTGCACCGAATTTGGGGTGCGCTACCTGACGCTGTATGCCTTTTCGACCGAAAACTGGGGCCGCCCGCAGGAAGAGGTGCAGGGACTGCTGCGCATCCTGGAGGATGTGATCGACCGCGAGCTGCAGGAGCTGCACGACCAGGGGGTACAGCTCCACCATATCGGGCGGCTGGACCGGCTCACCCCGGCGCTGCGTGAGAAGGTCATCGAGGCAGTCGAGTACACACGCCAGAACACCCGCCTGGTGCTGAACGTGGCTTTCAACTACGGCGGGCGCGACGAGATCGTGTGCGCCATCCAGCGCATCATCGAAGACGGGGTCAGGCCGGGCGATGTAACCGACGATCTGGTCAACCGCTATCTGTTTACTGCCGGCGTGCCAGACCCGGACCTGATCATCCGCACATCCGGCGAGCTGCGCGGCAGCAACTTCTTGATCTGGCAGGGGGCCTATTCCGAGTGGTACTTCACCCCTACCTACTGGCCCGATTTTGATCGCGACGAGCTGCTGAAAGCCTTGCACGAGTTCGCTCAGCGTGAGCGCCGCTATGGGGGGATTGTCCCGGCGAGCGGAGCAGCCGACCCCCATGCTGGCTAAACGCGCCGCGGTGACGGCGGTCTTGCTCCCCATCGGGCTGGTGCTAATCTGGCTGGGGGGGTGGGCATATATCGCCACGATCGCCCTGATCATGTGCCTGGCGGCGCGTGAGTACGTGCACTTATTTCAAACCGGCGGGCTGAAGCCCGCTGGTGTTTTGATTATCGCCGGGACGCTGGCGCTGGTGATTGCCCGGGCGGTGGCTGGCTTCTCCGGCTCGGATTGGATCATCAGCCTGCTGGTGCTGGCGGGGATGACCTGGCACCTGGCGGCTTATGAGCGCGGCCGCGACCAGGCGGGTACCGATTTCGGTGTCAGCATGGCGGGCGTGCTGTACTTCGGCTGGATCGGCGCATACCTGGTCTCTTTGCGCCAGCTCCCGCAAGGTCTGTGGTGGGTGCTGCTGGCGCTGCCGACGGTCTGGCTGGCGGATTCGGGGGCGTATTTCGTCGGCCGCGGCCTGGGCAGGCATAAGCTCAGCCCGCGCTTGAGCCCCAAGAAGACCTGGGAAGGCTACTTCGGTGGGATACTCTTCGGCGTGCTGGGAGGCCTGCTGCTGGCGGTCGGCCTGGCGGCCCTGGCGGGGCCGGGCGCACCCTTCACCCCGCTGCAGGGGGTCATCCTGGGAGTGGTGCTCTCCGTGTTCCCCACCCTGGGGGACCTGGGGGAGAGCATGATCAAGCGCCAGGTGGGGGTGAAAGATTCAGGCGACCTGCTGCCCGGTCACGGGGGCGTGTTCGACCGCATCGACTCCTGGCTGTGGGCCGGGGTGATCTCGTATTACGTGATCCTGTGGTTCTTTATAGGTTAGCTGAATACTCGGACTGATAAAATTCCTTCAGCTTTTCCCTGTTTACATAATTGCTCACCGGTTCAAGGCGGGCAGGAAGACGCGCCAGGGTTCCAGCACGGTGTAGGTGATGGACTGGGCGGCGGTATGTCCCTGGCTGTCGATGGCGGTGAGCGTCAGGTGGTGGAGGCCAAGGGTCAGCCCTTCGAGGTTCAGGTTCGGGCCTGCCCCCAGGGGACCGTCCAGGTCCGAGCTCCAGATCAGGCTGCCATCTGGCAGCTCGCCCTCCTCCAGGTCATACGCAGCCCCAGAAACGTTGAGGGGCAGCATTCCGTGGCCGCCGTCCTCCGGCGCGCTGATCCCCACGAGGGGCACGTTATCCGGCGTGGTGAAGCTCGCGTCGCTGTCATCATAGCTGGTGTGGAAACCGTCGCTGGCGATCACCCGGAACCGCCCGTCAGCGCTCCCTGGCAGATAAGCGGTATCGATTGTGTAGGTGGTAGCGGTCAAGTATTCGGTGACAGGCAGCCAGGTAGCGCCGCCATCTTCGCTGTAGAGCAGGTGGTAGAACAGGGCGTCCAGGTCTGCGTCGCTCCCCTCCCACGAAATGGTGACGCTGCCGGACAGGATTTCTCCCCCGTTCGGGTAGAGGACGGCAACTGAGGGCGCGTTTGCGCTTGCGCTCGCCTGTGCGGCAGGGGCCGGATCACCGAACTTGTTCACCACGATGTTGGCCCCCCCTTCGACCAGGGGCAGGGCGATCTCAAAAGTTGTCGTATCAACCGAAAGTCCCAATTCGTAAATATAGAACCGCGGGTCGAAGCAGTAGCTGCTCAAGGTCGTGCCGGCAGCACTTTGAAGCTCGACGCAGTATTGGCTGCCCTCCGGGGGATTCACAGGCGGCGAGACCATGCTGAGCTGCCAGGCAGGCAGCAGTGTCACGGTGCCGGTGATGTCCACCTGGCCGCGTACGAACAGGTAATTGACTTGTGCTTCCGGCGACTCGGTGGCAGGCTGCGGGTTGCCGTCCGCCTGAAAGAGCTTGTTGGCGTGGAAGGGCGATATCCATCTCTGCCCGGCAGCACAGTAGCTCATGATATCGTGGAAGCGCGCCGGCTTTATATCATTGCTCAGGATATCGACGCCCACATCCTGGATGGTGGCGGTCGTGAACGGCCAATCGGTGTCGGAATCCTTTGCATCGCAGGCGTCAGGGGTATTGGGGTGGCGCAGGCCCAGATTGTGACCGATCTCGTGCGCCAGGTGGATTGGGTGGACGATGCAGTAGGCCGACCGGCCCTTACCGCCGGCCCAGCGCGGATCTGATATGCAATAGGTCATCCCGGCGCTGTCTGGGAAGACCCCGTAGACCTGGTCGATCCGTTGATCCGGAGGCCGGTTTGCATTGAAGAGATTTAAACGATCCATCAAGCGGTCCTGGATGGTCGAGTCGTAGATACCCTGAAGTAATTTATTCGCCAACGAGCCGGTCCATTCCATCGGCGCGGCGATGAGCTCCCCCTCGATGGTTGCCATAGGGTACAACCGCCGCATGTACCACATCATGGGTAGGATGTCGTCCTGATTCGGGAGATCATCGGTCAGCAGGGTATGGTAGCGGACGGGGACAAAAGCGACGCGCATCGCGCGCCGGGTGGCAAAGATGACATTGCGCTCGATGGTGTTATTGGCTGCAATGAGATCGGGCACCGCCAGGCCGGGGTTGATCTCGGCGACCAGGCGCAGGTTCCCTTCGGCGATCCAGTCGGGGGGCAGGTCGAAATTCCAGCTCCCGAACATGTTTTCGCGCAGGGTGGTGATGGAAGTGGATCCCCGGACGACTATATTGGGGGTGATGGGGTCCAGCGTGCCCAGCAAGGTGGAGCCCCGATAACCGCGCAGCACGCAGCCCACATTGGCAACGAAACCGCGTGAGGACTGGGCATAGACCCTGACCCAGGCCGGTTTCCCTGTCACCAATGACACGCTGTTGTACATGGTCTGGACGCTCTGCACGACTTCCAGGCCGATGGGATACAGGTCGCGGAGCATTGGGGGAGGCGTTTCCTTGCAGTTGGTGGGATCTATATCCCAGGGGTTGTAATCCACTTTGGCGCCAACGATCTCATCGCCGATACCGGGGGGATTGCCTGCATGCAGGGGTCCACTGGCGTCGCCCCAATAGTTCTCCCTGGCGTCCAGGTTCACAGGCAGGGTATTGACAACGGTCATCCCCGGGTCGTTGCCGCGGATGCAGTTGTGGCGCAGGGTTACGCTCTGGCTGCCATCCCACATCTCGAATCCCCAGCCGGACTGCAGGGTGTTTCGTTCGATCGGCCCGGTCGCCTGGGGGCCAGTGCCGCAGAAGGGACAGCCGATGGTGATCGCCGAGCCGCTGCCGATCAGCACATTGTCGCTGATCTCGACGGTCGGGTTCCACGCCAGGAAGATCTTGGCGTTTTCGATGCGGTTGCTCTTGGCGACGAGCTTTGTGCCCGCATCCCAGGCCTGTAGCAGGATAGCGGTCTCATCGTCGACGACTCCGGTGAACGTGAGCGTATTCTCGCCCATATAAACGGTTGCACCGTAATCGACGAGGATGCCCACGTTGTGCTTGTACGGAGTGGTGATCAGGTTTTTGTAGAGGAAGACTACCGGCTTTGGGTCGCCAGGGTCATGGTAGCCGGAGACTTCGATGCGCCCGGTGATCTGGTTGTTCGAGAGCGTCGCCGTGGCGTGTTTCTCGATATCGATCCCGCCATCCAGCAGCGCGTTCTGGATGGTGAGGGCGGCGTAATCAGATGCCATTATAAAGGCTGTCCCGCTCCCGCCGTTGAAGTCCAGCCGGCAGGCGGCGTTCACCACCAAAGACGGACCTGTGACAACGGCATTCTTGAACGTAGCCACGCAGTTCGATTCGCTCCCGCCGGATTCTCCAACGGTCACCATCACGTCGGTGAGGTTAGCGCCGCTAACTGTCAGGCTGCCCGAATTGACAAATATGGCGCCATGGGAGATGTCGGGCTTTTTCGTCACGGTAGTCTTGGAATTGATGACCAACGCCGAGCCATTTTCGATATCCAGGGATACAGAGGATGTAATACCGTTGTAGGCGAACTCATACACACCCTCACCCAGCTCAAGAGAGTGGTAAAGCGTTCCGCCGATGACGCCCGTGGTCACCGAGTCTACAAAATACTGCAGGTATTTCTCATCTGCACTCGTCAGGCACGGATCGACGCAGCGCACGACATAAAGGCTGTAATAATAGGTGGTATTGAGCGCTCGATCTCGATCGCGGTAAAAGCCGGTCGTCTGGTCTGTACTGCCGGCGATCTTGGACAGCGCATCCGGGGACGTCCCACGGTGGAGCTCCCAACGCTTGTATTTGCCGGGAGTCTGGGGATAGCCGGTTGGATCCCACTTCAGGTCGATCACATCCCGCGCAACCATGACGATTTCCCCACCGGCCTGCGGTGAAGCGGGGATGCCAGGTTCAGGCGTCTCCGCTGCATAGCCGGCTTGAGCAGGTAGGGACGAGAACAGCAGGATAAACAGGCAGGCAAAAGTCAGGATGCGCAGGGCAGACTTGCTTTTCATGGTTGTTTCCCTCCCAGGTACTCTCCCCTATTGTGTTGTAAGACCGTGCACAGTCAGTCCGAGCGGGACGGTGTGAAGCCACTTGCCCCCGTTTGTGTCATCTCTCACTATTATAGAGAATTAACCGGCCAATTTCAAGCCCCAGGTAGCTCTGCACTTAGCCGTGGTCGGTCCCCCCACAAATTTTCTCCCCCTTCCCCCGGGAAGGGGGTCGGGGGGATGGGCAAATAAGCAGCACCACGGTTTTGTGAGGCGCTATCCAAGCCCCAATGACGCTGGGGAATACCTATCGTTTATTTGACATCTCTTTTATCTCATGGTATTATCTCGCCCACAACTGCATAGCCATGAACGGCGCTCTTATCCAGAGAGGTGGAGGGACCGGCCCAGTGAAGCCTCGGCAACCGGGATGATGAAAGTGGATTATTCCCATGGTGCCAATTCCGACAGACGGATGTTCTGGAAGATGAGAGGGCTTATCGCGTTTCGATTGTTGCCCTTTCTATCGCGGGAAAGGGTTTTTGGTTAATGTCTCTGCTACTCAGTTGGGGGAAAGCTCGCCAGCCTTCTTCCCAACTGCGTGCGACCCGTATTTTTATCTTTGGAGGTTAGTTGATGAGCACAACTTTTATGACTTCACCCAGCCTAATGTTCACTTCCGAATCGGTAACCGAAGGGCATCCGGATAAGATCTGCGACCAGATCAGCGATTCCGTCCTGGATGCCTGCCTGGAACAAGACCCCTATTCCAGGGTGGCTTGTGAAACGGCGACCAAGACCGGTTATGTGATGCTGCTGGGTGAGATCACCACCCAGGCGACGATTAATTTTGATGAGCTGGTGCGCCGGGTGGTCAACGACATCGGCTACGATGCCAGTGAGAAAGGCCTGGATGGGAACAGCTGCGGCGTGCTGGTCGCCATCGCCCGCCAATCCGGGGATATCGCTATGGGCGTGGATAAGGCCCTCGAGGCCAAGACCGGCGAGATGGGCGATGCGAAAGTCGAAGCGATCGGCGCGGGCGACCAGGGCATGATGTTCGGCTATGCCTGCAATGAGACCCCCACGCTCATGCCCATGCCGATCTACCTGGCGCACAAGCTCGCTCGCCGGCTGAGCGTCCTGCGCAAAGATGGCACCCTTCCCTGGCTGCGCCCGGATGGCAAGACCCAGGTGACGGTTGAGTACAGCTATGGGCGCCCGCTGCGCGTGGCTACCGTTTTGGTCAGCACGCAGCACGCCCCGGAGATTTCACAAGCGGACATTCGCCAGGCGGTCATCGAGCACGTGATCCACCCCACCATCCCGGCCGACCTGCTGGACGGCGAGCCGAAGATCTATGTCAACCCCACCGGCAGGTTCGTCATCGGCGGCCCGCAAGGCGATGCCGGCCTCACCGGGCGCAAGATCATTGTCGATACCTATGGGGGCATGGGACGCCACGGCGGCGGGGCGTTCAGCGGCAAAGACCCCACCAAAGTCGACCGCTCGGCGGCTTACGCTGCCCGCTGGGCGGCCAAGAACATCGTGGCTGCCGGGTTGGCGGAGCGCTGCGAGATCCAGGTGGCTTACGCCATCGGCGTGGCGCGCCCCTTGAGCGTGAACGTGGAGACATTCGGCACCGGGATCATCTCGGATGAGAAGATCGCCGGGCTGGTGCTCGAGCACTTCGACCTGCGCCCCGGCGCCATTATCAGTGACCTGGACCTGCGCCGCCCGATCTACCGCCAGGTGGCTGCCTATGGTCACTTCGGTCGTGACGACCTCGACCTGCCCTGGGAGCGCATTGATAAGGCGGAGATCTTGCGCCAGGCAGCCGGGATCAGCACGCCTGCTGGAGTGGCAGTCGACGGATCCGATTAGTGGGCCGCGCCCGATAATTGGGGAATATCAAATATTCGGCTACCCAGGCAGTGTGTCATTCTGAGGGAGCGAAGCGACCGAAGAATCCCTGGAGCGTTCCAATAATACAGCTGCTTTAGGGACTCTTCGCTGCCTTCGGCAGCTCAGAGTGACACGCGTGGGTGGGAATTATCCAAATTTAATCTGTCTACAAAACAATCAGGCTTCGTCGCTGCGCTCAGAGCGACGTTATCAAGGTCGCTCCAGCCCGTGGGCTTCTAGCAGCTCAATATCGTCCATGAGCGCTTGAGTCGGCCCGTCGGCGACCACCTTCCCCTCGTCCATGATCACCAGCCGCGGGAACAGCTCGCGTGCCATCAGCATATCGTGGGTCGAGACCAGCATGGTCAGCGGCAGCTCCGCCAGCAGGTGGATCAGCGAGCGGCGGGCGCGCGGGTCCAACCCGGCGGTGGGCTCGTCCAGCACCAGCACCTCGGGCTTCATCGAGAGCACGGTGGCGATGGCGATGCGCTTCTTCTCGCCCACGCTCAGGTGATGCGAGACGCGCCGGGCGTAGTCGCTCATATGCACGGCAGCCAGCGCTTCCTGCACGCGCTGCTCCACTTCGCTCTGCGGCAGCCCCTGGTAGAGCGGTCCAAAAGCCACGTCATCATACACGGTCGGCGAGAAGAGCTGGTCATCGGGGGCCTGGAAGACCAGCCCGACCATGGCGCGCACGCGGGCCAGGTTCTTATCGGTCACATCCAACCCGCATACATGCACGCGACCCTGACCTTTCAGAATGCCGTTCAGGTGCAAGATCAGCGTGGATTTCCCCGCCCCGTTGGGTCCCACCAGGGCGACCTTTTCGCAGGGCTGGATGCTGAGCGAGACATCCCGCAGGGCAGTGTGCCCGTCGGAATAGGAAAATGACAGGTCTTCAACTACGATCGAATGATGCATGGTGGTACCTTTGTGTTTACACCAGGTAAGCTAAGAGCAGCAGCAGCACCAGGATGCCCAGACCGCAGACCAGGACCAGCCAGTGGGTGGGACGCAGCGCCGGCAAGGGCAGGCTGCGCACTTCGCCGTCGTAGCCGCGCGAGACCATCGCCATGTAGATGCGGTCGCTGCGCTCGATGCCGCGCAAGAACAGGCTGCCCGCCATGCCGCCGGTGATGCGCGCCCGCCAGGCCAGGCTGCCGCCGGTCTTCAAGCCGGGCTGGTCGGATCGCCCGCTGCGCGCTGTGCGGGCGCGCATCAGACGCAGGGTCTCGTCAGCCAGGACGAACAGGTAGCGCCACATCAGGCCGAAGACCGAGACCAGCAAGCGCGGGATGCGGATGGCGCGCATGGCGACCAGCAGGTCCGGAAAGGAGGTGCTGGATGCCAGGACAATCGCCATCTGGACGGAGATCCACGATTTCAAGGCGATGCTGAGAAAGCGCTCCAGCCCGGGCTGGCTGAGCTCCAATGTCCAGCGCCCGACGGGCAGGCTGACAAGGGCCGGTCCGCCCAGGGTGAACAGCACCGGCACGGCCGCCAGCACGAATGGCAGCGCCAACACCGCCCTTTTCAGCACATAGCCTACGCCCAGATCCGAAAGCAGCTCTACCGCCAGGACCATTGAGAAGAGCAGCACATAGGCAGGCCAGGCCCCCGGCGGGGTCAGCGCAGTTGTAAAGATAAACGCAATCGCCAAAACCAGCTTGATGCGCGGGTCTAGCCGGTGGATTGGGCTGGCGCGCTGGATGTAGGGGTCCAGAAAATGGGCATGCATGGAAGATCAGAAAAAAGCAGCTTCGGTTCAGAATAAGGTGAATGGGCGTATCTTACGGCTCCGGAGTCTGATCGGTTTGCTGGCGGCTGCGGCGCGCGTAAGCAATGGCAATGGCTGCGCCGAACACGATCAGCGCCCCCAGGATGCCGGCCAGGATGGTCGCCAGGGCCTCGTTCGACATACCTGGGAAGACGTAATCCGGGATGATACTGTAAAGCGGACCCTGAGCTGCATCCAGGAAGCCTTTCTGCTCGGCAACCCATTCCAGTCCATCCGGGTGTGCAGAAGCCAGTGGGGAGGCGATCGCCAGTCCCAGGGCGATCAGCAGGCCCACGACCCACACCAGGACCCCACTGCCCCGGCTTTCTTTGCCGGCGCTCAGCAGGTCGGGGCGAACGGCGTAGATAAAGGCCAATGCGCCCAGGGTAATCAGCCCTTCGCCGATGCCGATCAAGGCGTGGATGCCGCCCATCGTCGGCACAGCCAGGTTGGCGGGAGACGTGCCGGATAAGGCCAGCTGCAGGGCAACCGCCAGCGCGGCAATGAAGATCGAGAGCCAGGCGGCGATAAAACCGCCGGCGAAGATGCCCCACTTGCGCCCGCCAGACAGCCGCAGCACGGTCTGGTACGCCATGTACGAGACCGCCACGCCGATGACGCCCATGTTGAAGATGTTGGCGCCCAGCACCAGCAGGCCGCCGTCCTGGAAGATCAGGGCCTGCACACCCACGACCACGGTGAGCACCAGGATCGCAGCCCACGGTCCGAGCAGTATGGTGGCGATGGCAGCGCCCATCAAGTGACCGGAAGTGCCGCCTGCCACGGTAAAGTTGAGCATCTGTCCAGCGAATATGGCGGCTGCCAGCACACCCATCAAGGGGATCTTGCGCTCGTCCAGGTCCCGGCTGACGCGCCGCAAAGCATAGGCAATCACCAGGATGCTCGCCACCCATAAAAGGATAGAGACGAGCACTGAAAGGAAGCCATCGGGTATGTGCATGGGTTCAGGAGAATACAGCATCTCAACCTCCAGGTTTAGAGGGATCCACTCGTTGATCTGCACTCGGCGCACACGCCGATGATCGATACATGCTCCAGGTCGGCTGCAAACTGGTATTGGGATTGGAGCTGGTTGCCCAGCGACTCGAGCAGGCTGTGGTCAGCGTTGAAGATCTCACCGCAGCGCCGGCAGACCAGGTGCGCATGCGGGCCGTGCTGGTGGGTGGTGTAGACCACGCAGCCGTCCCACAGGTCAACCCGGCTGGCCAACCCGCTGGCTACCAGCAGGTCCAGGGTGCGGTAGACAGTGGCGATGTTGAGATAGCGGGTGCGGTTCTGCACCTCGGCGAAGACATCTTCGGCGGAAGCGTGGCCTTCGGCATGCGCCAGGGCTTCGATGATCATCTCGCGTTGGGGGGTGATGCGGTGCCCGCGCTGGCGCAGGGCGTCGATCAGGGTGTGGCAGTGGGACAATGCGACCTCTCTCTATTGCAACTAGTTGCAATAAGATTATATCAAAAAAGCGGCAGCAGGGTATCATAATTTGAGATATCCGGTAAAATATACGCTCTTAT
>CAZGIX010000122.1:0-13848 GCA_964525785.1 uncultured Anaerolineaceae bacterium | reverse complement strand
CTAAAGGTTTTCCTGGACAGAAAAGGCGCGGATTAGGACGAAAAAATCTTTAGGGTCTAGGCTGCGGGCAGATAATCCCAGGGGTTGATCTTGGTGCCGTTGTACAGCATCTCGAAGTGCAGGTGCGAGCCGGTAGAGTTGCCAGTACTGCCCATAGCGCCGATCACACTGCCCTGGTACACACTCTGCCCGCAGCCGACGTTATAAGCGCTCAGGTGAGCATACAGCGTCTGCCAGCCGTTGCCGTGGTTGATGACCACCACGTTGCCGTAGCCCCAGTTATTCCAACCAGCATACACCACCACGCCGTTGTCAGCGGCATAGATGGGATCGCCAGTTTCGCCGTCGATATCGATGCCAGGGTGGTTGGCCGCGGGGGAGTAGTTGAACCCGGAGAGGAAGTGGTTGTTCGCAGGCCAGATGAAGGCGCCGACGCCGATAGCCCCGTCAGCGATCTCTCCACACACGCCTGGGCCAAGCACTTTAGCCACGCCGGGGTTATCGCGCGGGATCTCCGGGGCGCTCCAGGTGACAAATTCGCGCCTGCCGCCGGGGATGATCAGCCAGGTGCCCGGGGGAATGTTCGGGCGGGCGTAATCGCCGATGGTCTCAGGGTCCAGGTGGTTGCCGGGATAGCTGACGATCTCATCCGGCGTCACGCCGAAGAAATCTGCCACCCCGTTCAAGCCGTCACCCGCCGACCAGCGGTAGTAGGTGCCATTTACCGGCAAGATATTGAGCTCCTGATCAGGCCGCAGGTTGTGGGGATTATCGCCCAGCACGAACTGGTTGCCCCACAGGAGCGTTTCCGGTTCCAGGCCGAATTTCTCGGCAATCCCAAACAGTGTATCGCCCGCCGTGACCGTGTAGGTGATCACATCCACGCGCGGCAGGGTAGGCAGCGTGGTGTGCAGGCTGGAGAGGCGGGGTATGCCCGCCGGTTCATCGATCTCTGGCTGGAAAAGCGGAAGTATGGGCGGCACCGCGGTTGGAGTTGGCGTTGGGAGAGAGGCTGCCTGGGCGGCTCCCCCCGTCCCCTGCTCTGCCGGCACGGTCTGGTAGAACTGGCGCATGATCCAGGCGGTCGCCAGGATGAGAGCAATTAGCAGGATATGGGTGCCCAACCGCATGGCAGTATCTGCCAGGCCGGCGTGGGAGAGCTCCTCCCAGATCACCAGCAGACGGCTTTTGCGCTCCGGATCCGGCACGCCGGTGATCTGCGGCTGCTGGAGAGGGTCGCCTTCAATTGAGGGTGCTACTCTGGCTTCGTCTTGTGGCATACTAGGAGCAGGCTCCGCAGGCATGATAACACCGCCCGGAGGAAACGTCAAATGAGGCTGGCGCGCCTGCCAGACACAGCGCTCAAGGGCTATTCAGCCTTTCGACAGCCTGGCGGGCGGCGCTTTCCGGATCGCTCTGCAGCTTCAAGATCTGCAAAGTGGCTTCCTCGAGCGGAGGGCCAAGGCTGTTGAGTACATCTTCAGATGGGATGAGCCCGGCAGAGGAGACGATCTCATTCGCCAGAGCGCGTAGGGCGGGGGTACCCCAGTCCTGCAGGGCGCTGGAGCGCGGGGGCAAATAGCCGAGAGCAGACGTCCAGGAGGCCAGGAAATCCCCTTCGCTCAGGAATTCAGCCAGATCGGCGCTCAGCTTTTGGTGCTCGGGGTTCGGGCTGGCCATCGCCCACACCCAGCCGGTCGCCAACGTGGCTGGCTTGCCCTGCGGCGTAGGCAAGGGCGACCCGGCTGTATCGTCAAGCATGGTTTTGAGGTGGCGCGAGGCCCAGGTGATCACCATGGGGGCGTTGTTGTCGATGAACGCCTGCCAGGTTTGTTCGTCATCCTGGTATTGTGTGAGCCAATATGGCATCAGCTCGACCTGCACAGCCTTTTGATAATAGTCCAATACCTTGACGAGAGGTTGGGTTTCCAGGGATGGGCGCCCCTGCTCATCCAGGATAGCCCCGCCATGAGCCTGGTACTGCGCCAGGGTGAAAAGCGCCCCCGGACCGGCTGCCTGAAAGACAAGTGGGCCGGGTGTGGACAGCGTATCGGAAAGCAAGCGGGGAGGCTCGGGGATAACCGGCGAGCGGTATACCAGAAGCAGGGCATCTCCCGCGAAGGGCAGGCCGAATGTGCTGTTTTGCAGGTGCGCCAGCTGGCGGGCATATTCGTACCAGTCGCCGTCATCGATGGGCTCAATCAAGCCGTCGAAGGGCTTCAGCAAGCCTTTTAGAGCCGCCACTTCCAGGTCTGGGCGCGGCAGGGCCACCAGGTCCGGCAGGGAGAGCGGAGCAGCCGCGCTGGCAGTGCTTAGAGAATCTACCAGCCCGCCGGGTCCCTCCGGAGCTTTGATGCGCACATCCAGGCGCGCATCCGGGCGGCGAGCGGTAAACTCATCCAGGCGCGCCTGTAAAATCTTGCCGGCTGCGCTTCCCGAAGCCGGATCCAGCTCAGGGGGCAGCCAGATGCGTAGCGTCACCGGGCCAGCCGGGGTGGAGGTGACCGCGGCTGTCACTTGCGGCGTGGGGCTGACCGTAGGCGCTGCAGTTTGTGTCGGGATGATCTGTGTAGGCGCCAGCCCACTGCACCCGGCCAGAAATATCAATAGCCAGGCACATACGATGGAGGTCTGTCTTGCCGTTCGCCGGCAGAGTGCATGCACTGTGACCTTCCCCTCCAGGCAGTCTATCCCAACTCTACCGGCTGGCTGACCAGAGCTGCCAGCAGGCGCACTGCATTCTCTACGTCGGAGGTGTCCACCATCTCCGAGGGTGAATGCACGTACCGGCAGGGGATGGACAGGCAGCCGGCCGGGACGCCGGCGCGGGTGAGCTGGATTGCCCTGGCATCCGTGCCGCCCTGCTCTAGGATCTCGATCTGGTAGGGGATCTTTGCCCCCTCGGCGGTCTTGACCATCCAGTTCACCACGCGTGGGTCAGCCAGCATGCCGGCATCGCGCACCTTGATGGCAGGCCCTTTTCCCAGGCTCACTTCCATTTTTGTCCCTTTGGGGGTGTCGCCGGTGGCGGTCACATCCACCGCCAGGCCCAGGTCCGGATCGATGCCGTAGGCGGCGGTCGTCGCTCCGCGCACGCCCACCTCTTCCTGCACGCTGAAGACGCAATGCACTTCGTTGGGAGAGGCGGGCACCTGGCGTAAAGTTTCGATCAGCACGACCACACCAATGCGATCATCCATGGACTTCGCCACCATGCGGCTGCCCAGATCGAGGAATGGGCGCTCGAAAGCCGCCACGTCGCCCACCCGCACCGGGCAGTCCGCCCGGCTGTGCGCACCCAGGTCGATATAAAGCTGCTCGAGGGCCGGCGTCCGGCTGGCATCTTCCAGGCGCTCCAGGCCGATGACGCCAGCGGCACCGTTCAGGAAGCGCACCCGGCCTCCCGGGAGGTTGTAGGCCCGCACGCCGCCGATGTTGGTGAAGCGGGCAAATCCATTCTCATCGATATGGGTGACCATGATGCCGATCTCATCGATATGGGCAGCGAGCATGATGCGCTTGCCGCCTGGCCCGAGCTGACCTTTACGGGCGATCAAGTTTCCCAACACGTCGACCTGTATCTCGTCTGCCAACGCCTCGATTTCGCTGCGCACAACCTGGCAGATGTGGGTCTCATAACCGGAGGGTCCAAATGTCTCGACGACTTTCTGTATCAGGGATTTCATGCAGTGCTCCTGGTGAATGGATCAAATTTGAGTTCGCCTGGCTCTGGCCTGTCTGCGGGCAGGATTAGCGTTCAGCTTGCAGAATTTCGAGCGTCAGCCGTGTGAGAGCGGCGTAGATCAGGGCAAATGTGTTCTTCCAATCCGAGAGGCGGGCGATCGAGATGGGCGTGTGCAGGTAGCGACCGGGCGTGGAGACGGAGATGCTCGGGATGCCGGCGTGCTGCTTGTGGATGGCGCCTGCGTCCGTGCCGCCCCCGCCGGGCTGCCGGAACTGGTAGGGAATGCCGGCTGATTCGGCGGTGTCGATCAGGTGGCGCACCAGGCGCGGGTCCGAGAGCGTGCTGGAATCCGCCAGGTAGATAGCTGGTCCGGCGCCCAGACGCGTGTTGTAGCGCGCGTTCTCGGATTTGTCCCAGGCGGGCAGATCGTTGGCCGGGGTGCTGTCCAGCACGAAAGCCAGGTCCGGATGGAAGGCATAAGCTGCCACTTTCGCCCCGCGTAGGCCGACTTCTTCCTGCACGGTGAAGGCTGCCAGCAGATCGATATGCTTGGGAGCGTTCTTGACCAGCTCGATCAGGGACGCCACGCCCAGGCGGTCGTCCAATGCCTTGCCGCGCAGGCTGGGTCCGCGGCGGTCGAAACGGGTGGCGAAGGTCGCACGGTCGCCGACTTTCACCTTGCCGCTGTTCCCCGGACCGACGTCGATGCGCAGGCTGTCGATAGATAGGGCCGTTTTAACTTCATCACGGGTGGTCAGGTGGACGGGCTTGAGGCCGATCACTCCTGGTATATGTTTGCGGCCAATCCAGACCGGCTGCCCGGCAAGGCAGCTGGCGCTGATACCCCCCACGATGTCGAACCGGTAAATGCCGTCTTCCTTGTCCTCGTTCTGCACGAGCATGAAGCCGACCTCGTCCATGTGGGCAGCCAGCATGACACGCAGGCGCGGCTCGCCCTGGCCGCGGCGGGTGATGAGGACATTTCCCATTGCATCGATGTCCATCTCATCCGTATGGGGGCGCAGCTCTTCCAGGACGATCTTGCGCACCTCGCCCTCATCGCCAGATACCGCGCAGGCGTTGGAAAGGCGCTCCAACAGCCGGATCTGGGATGTCCCAGTGCGGGGCAAGCGGATCCCTTCTGTGCTTGGTTGTGTAGTCATGGTTTTCCCTTTTATGCCTGTGGTGTGCATCGAGCACCAGCCAGCGGCCCTGCGCTCAATCCTCCCAGCTCAGCTTTGCCATGAACTCATTGTCCAGGCTGACGGCGAACTCTACCAGCAGGCGTGCGCCGCGTAAGATGTCTTTCATCGCCACCATTTCCACCGGGGTATGCATGTAGCGCAAGGGGATGCTCACCACCATGGTGGGGATGCCCTCGGCAGCTACCTGCAAGGCATACGCATCGGTGCCGGAGTGCCTGGGCATCACCTCGACGGTATAAGGGATCTCGAGCCTGTCTGCCAGCTCTTTGACCGCCTTGTGCAGCCCGGGGTGTATGTTGGGTCCCCAGCCCAGGGTGATGCCTTTCCCCATCGGGAAGGTCTTGTGGCTCGGGCTTCCGGGGCTGGAGGCGAAGGTGACGTCGATAGCAATCGCCAGGCTGGGACGCAGCTGGTATGCAGAAGTATAGGCGCCCGCGAAGGTCTCTTCTTCTTGCGTGGTGGCCACCGCCCAGACGTCCCACGCAATCGGACGGCCTTGTAGCTCCTGCAAACATTGGGTCACGCATGCCACCGAGGCGCGGTTGTCCAGCGAGTGCCCGACGATGGCTTCGCCGTCCAGCTCAAACGGCGGCTGGGCGAATGAGATCAGGTCGCCGATACGAACCCGCCGGCCGAGCTCGCCGGCGGGTAAGCCTGTATCTACCAGGAGGTTGCGCAGATCGACAGGCCCGCTGCGATTGTCAGGAGGCAGCAGGTGGGATGGTGGTTGGACGATCACACCGGGCAGGTCCTTTCGCCCGTGTACCGTCACGATCTGACCGGGCAGCACGCGCGCGTCCAGCCCGCCAACCTCGGTTATGCGCAGGAAATCGCCGTCGATTCCGGTGACCATCAGGCCGATGGCGTCCATGTGGGCCGCCAGCAGCAGGCTGGGGCGCGGCTCGGGACCTGTGCCGCGCTTCAGCGCATGCAGGCTGCCGACCTGGCTGGTATGAACATCGTCCACCAGGGGACGCCAGGCGTCTTCGATCAGGTGCCGGACGGGACCTTCGTAAGCACTCAGGCCGGAGGTTGAGAGCAGTTTCTTCAGAAAAGGGAGTAATTCAATCATGGTTTTGATATCACGAAGGTTAAGGAGTGGGTGTGCACCGGTGCAGGTCGCCAGTCACGGTGTGGCGGAGGGCAAGATCGGAGCAGCGTTTGTGGGTGTCACAGTCTCGCTGGGGGTGGGTGTGGGGGTCTCAGTGTCGGTCGGAACGAGCGTGTCGGTTGGCGTTGGCGTGTCGGTGGGCGTTGGCGTGTCCGTCGGAGGCAGCTGAGTCAGCGTGGGGGTCGGGGTGGCGCTGGGTTGCAGGGTGGCTGTGGAGGTAGACGTGCTGGTAGGTGTGGGCTCCAGGGTCGTGGTAATGGTGGGTGTGGGTGTTTGGGTGCCTGTGGCCGTGGGGGTGCTGGTCATTGTGAAGGTAGCCGTGGGCGTGCCGGGGAGCAGCGTGGCGGACGGTGAAGGCGTCAGCGTCGGCGTGGAAGTCAGGGTCGTGGTGGCAGTTGCGGTCAGTGTGTGGGTGGGCGTCAGAGTGAAGGTGGGCAGCGGCCTGATTTCGGGGGCGCGGTTGGCTGCAAATAACCCGATGCAGTAGCAGGGAATGGTTGCCAGGATTATGGTGATCAGAGCGATGCGTATCCGCCTGCGTTCGAAAGGGTTGATCGACATCCAAGGGACCTCAGCCAGGTGGATGATAACACCAGGGGGCGTTGATGGCAAGTAGGCGAACGATTTAGCCATTTTTTCGCCGGATGTGATAAATTTAGGCCAGATGCACTGGTTTTATTTTTCGCCCCATCTGGATGATACGGCTCTCTCCTGCGGCGGCTCGATCTGGGAGCAAACCCGGTCAGGCGATCAGGTGGATATCTGGACTTTGTGTGCCGGGGATGCCCCGGCAGAGCCGCTCTCGCCGTTTGCGCAGGTGCTGCATTCTCGCTGGGAGACAGGTTCCCAGGCGGCTGCTATCCGACGTGCGGAAGACGCCGCCGCCTGTGCGCTCCTGGGAGCTGCCTACCGCCATTTCAGCCTGCCCGATTGCATCTACCGCCGCTCGCCGATGGATGGGAGCTTCCTGTACGCCTCTGAAGAAGCAATATTCAGCCCTCTGCACCCGGCAGAGCACAAGTTGGTGCAAGATTTGAGCGCTGACCTGGCCCGGCTGCTGCCGCTCGAAGCCGAGCTGGTCTGCCCGCTCACGCTTGGCGATCATGTGGACCATCGCCTGGCGCGAGCTGCTATCGAGATGCTCGGCAGGCCGCTCTGGTATTACGCCGACTACCCCTATGCCACATACTACAGCGGGCAGATCCCGAGCCGGCTGCCGGATGGGTACGAGAAGGTTTTATTCAAGGTCACGGAGGACGGGCTGCAGGCCTGGGGCGAGGCCGTAGCTGCGCATCGTTCTCAAATCAGCACATTCTGGCAGAGTATACCGGCTATGCAGGCTGCGCTGTGTACCTACTACCAGGAGAATGGCGGGATACCGCTCTGGCGTCCAGCCACTTAGCGCAGCAGGAGCGGCAGAAAGCTCTGGTATGGCGGTGGATCTGGTGGATCTTGTGGCACAGGTATCGTCTCAAAGCGCGCCAGGGCAAAGTTGGTATCGCCGTTCAAGGTGTGATATCCTGCGGCGAGTACCTGATTGCGACCCGCGAACTTGACACCGTAGGCGCACTCATCATTCCCCAAGAAATCTGTTATGGGCTTGACCGGCGTGTATGATTGGGCGCTCGACGGTAACTGTGCCCAGGCAAACTCCCCATTGGCGCAGCCGGCGGCAACAATTTGCCCATCGCTGCGCCAATCCAGTGCAAAGGCAACTTCGTCTCCACCCCAATCGATGAATTCTTGCGCCCAGGGCTGCGAAGGCCCGGCTGCCGGCGGCAGGCCGTTCGGATCATACTGCGCCAGCGCGAAGTCGGCGGCGCCGTTGACCACTCTCATACCTGCTGCCACGAACCAACCATCCGGGGTGAGCAGCATTGCGTTCAGATATTCACTGCCGCCCATATCGGTCAGTGTTTGACCGAGGTTGCCAAAGCCGTAATCCACCAAACCGGCTTCTGTCAGGCGCACGAGAGCGAAATCCGCGCCAACATGCCCGCCGAGGACAATCTTGTGATCCGGCTGGACAACGACCGCACTGCCGTAATGCGTAGGACCGACAGAGAATTCGTAGAGCGTCTTTCCGTCTTCATCGAAGGTGAGGTCCGGCATCCCGTCTTCGTTGAATCTCGCCACGCCGAACACATTGCGTGCGCCGTTATAGGCGGTGCCGCCCATGACGATCTTGCCGTCCGGTGCCAGCGCCAGGGCCACCCCGTAGTCAGGGCCGCCTAAGAAGTCCATGACGTAGAAGCCGCCGAACCCAAAATCGCCATCCGGCGTGCCGTCGGGATTGAAGCGGGCGATCATAAAGTTGATGACATCTGCGGCGATGGTGTAGCCGCCGACGACAATCTTGTCATCGGGCTGGACGATGACGGCGCGGGCGAATTGGTCTCCGCCAAAGCCGTACGTGACGCGCCCGTTTATGCCAAAGGAACCATCGAGCCTGCCGTCGGGGAAAAAGCGCGCCAGTGCGAAGTCTGTGTCACTCGCACCTGTATCGCTGATTTGGCCGGCGAGGACGATCTTTCCGTCAGACTGGAGCGCCATCGCGTTGGCGACATCGCGCGAGCCGGGTCCGAAGAAGGCGTCTGCAAAGCCAAGCGTCTGCTTGCCACCCATGTCGAGCGCGCCGTCCTGCCAGAACCGGATGAGCACAAAGTCGTTGTTAGCGCCATTGTGACCGCTCCCAGCAATCACAGCCCGCCCGTCTGGCTGCAGCGCAATGGAATTTGCCAGGTCATCCCCACTGGTGATATCGGTTATCACAGGACTGCCGGCTGAGCCGTTTGAAGTGTAGCTGACCGTTACAAAGACATTCCCAAAAACCGAATTGGCAAATCCTGTCACGACCAGCGTCCCATCGGGGCGAACGGTGACGGCACGCGCCTGCGCGTTGTCGCTCCCGGTGATGGAGGTGGTGACAATGCCATCGCTGCCAAATCCGCCGGGACCGCAGTTGCTGCCGTTGTCCCGGCTACCATCCTGGCAATAACGCACGAGGCCATACCATGAGTCGCCCGCCTGAGAGCGGGCTTCGCCCACCGCGATGATCTTGCCGTCGGCTTGAAGGGCGACGGCGCGCACGCCGTCGACGCCAACCAGGAGGGTCGAGAGCTTGCCATCGCCATCAAAGCCTCCGGGACCGCAGTTGCTGCCATCGTCCAAACTGCCGTCGGGACAGTAGCGCGCCAGCACAAAATCAGCGCCGGGACTGCCCACTCTCTGGCCCGCCAGGACGATCTTATCGTCAGGCTGCAGCACAATGCCATAGCCCTTCTCTTCATAGTCGAATCCGGTTGAGACCTTCCCGCCGCTGCCAAAGCCGCCGGGGCAGTTGGCGCCATTATCTAGGTCTCCATTGGCGCAGTAGCGCACCAGGGCAAAGTCGTAATCACCACCCACCACGGCAAAGCCGCCGGCGACTATCTTGCCGTCGCTTTGAACGGCGACCGCGCGCGCCTGGTCGTCTTGACCCTCAAAATCCGTGGTGGTGATGCCATCTCCCCCGCCGAAGCTCGTATCTACCCCGCCGTCGGCGTTGTAGCGAACAACGGCAAAATCGTTGTTTCCGGCGTTAGATGTATAACCTGCGACGACGATCCCGCCATCGTTCTGGATCGCCACCGCCTGGGCACGCGAAGCGCTGCCGATGGGTGTTCGGACGTAGCCGGCGCCATTGCCGAACGTTTTGTCAAGCACACCGTTGTCGTGGTAGCGCGCCACTACGAACGCATCGGAAGCTGCACCCGCGATGACGATCTTCCCGTCGGGGTGCAAAGCGACGGCGTACGCGCTGTTATTGCCCGTTTCAACGTCGGTCACCACCTTGCCGCCGGCTCCAAAGCCGGCAAAGGTTACATCGAGATCGCCCACGCCAGCCTGGACTGGCAGCGACCTGGGGACGGAGAGCAGGACGAGCCATATGATTAGGATAGATTTCCGGCAGACCCTCATTATTTTCCCTCCACGTATGATCTATCGTGTAATGTTCTGGTGCGCACCCCCTATTATAAACATATTTGACCGGTTTGGTCTTCTTAAGTGGCCTCATTTGACAATATAGAAGCTACGCAGCTGAGATTGTGCAGGGTCGAGAATGGCTTGCATTACTGTCGAATGAAAATTCTGGCTGCGCCAGCCCTATAAATCTTGCATCCTACCAACATATGTGTTAAAATCGCCCCGCGGCGAAGCGAAAGAGTACATCTTTCGAGGGGCGCCGCTATCGTTTTCAGACAGGTATGTAATCAGGAGTAACAGTTTGCAAACCGCTCCGGATGGGGTGTTTTATTTTATCTACCAGGAATAGGAAGTTGACATGCCTCCTTCTTTCTTAACTCTCGAAGGATTTCATAAACTACAAGACGAGTTGGAACACCTGCGCACGGAAAAACGCCAGGAGGTAGCTGCTCGTTTGCATGAAGCGATGGAGGGCGGCGAGCTGATCGAGGATGCCGAATACGAGGCCGCTAAAAACGAACAGGCCTTCGTCGAGGGTCGCATCCAGGAGCTGGAGATTCTTCTTGCCAACGCGCGCGTCATTGAGGAAACTGGGACACGAGAAGTTATCCAGGTCGGCGCAAAGGTGACGGTCCAGGAGGATGGCAACGACCCTGAGAACTATGTTATTGTCGGTCCGGCTGAAGCCAACCCGCGCAACGGGCGTATCTCGAACGAATCGCCGCTTGGCCGCGCCCTCATGGATCACCGCGCTGGGGATACTGTAAAAGTGGATGCCCCGGGTGGCTCATTTACTGTGCATATCTTGAAGGTGGAATAACTTTGGGGCGAGTTCTCAAGCCCCGCGCAGGATATGCTTGCGCGGGGTTTTTACTTAAATCAGGGAGATGACAGCCAATGCCGCCAGAATTTACCAACCTGGAGAAAATCCGCCTGGAAAAGCTGGAACGCCTGCGGGAGGGTGGCATCGAGCCCTACCCGACGCGCGCCGAGCGCACCCATACCAGCCTGGAGGCTATCCAGGCGTTTGAACGCGCCGAGGCCGCCAATGACGGGCAGCCCGTGGCTGCCACGCTTGTCGGGCGCATCCGCTCGATTCGTCCGATGGGCAAGATCACTTTCACCCATATTGAAGATGGTCATGGACGCGTCCAGGTCTTCCTGCGCGCCAACGATATCGGCGAGAGCATCCTGGAGCTGTTTAACCGCGAGTTCGATCTGGGCGATTTCATACAGGTCAGCGGCGAGATGTTCCGCACCCGCACCGGCGAGGTGACCCTGCGCGCCCAAAGCCTGCACATGCTCGCCAAGGCGATCACCCCACTGCCGGCGGCAAAGGATGAAGTTGTCGATGGTCAGGTGGTGCGCCACCAGACATTCACGGATCCCGAGACACGCTACCGCCAGCGTTATGCTGACCTGGCGATCAATCCGGAGGTGCGCCAGATTTTCCGCACCCGGGCAGCGCTTGTGCGCGCCTTACAGGAGTTCCTGGACAGTCGCAGCTTTATCGAGGTAGAAACCCCGATCCTGCAGCCCATCTACGGCGGCGCGGCTGCCCGTCCCTTCACTACCCACCACAACCAGCTCAAGCAGGACCTGTACCTGCGGATTTCTTTCGAGCTGTATCTGAAGCGCCTGCTGGTGGGCGGGCTTGAGCGGGTCTTCGAGATCGGGCGGGACTTTCGCAATGAGGGCGTCGACCGCACGCACAACCCGGAGTTCACCCAGCTTGAGTTCTACATGGCATACGCCGATTACCAGTCTGTGATGGCGCTGACGGAGGAAATGATCGTTTTTGCTGCCGACCGCGTGCTCGGAGGGCCATCATTCACCTACCAGGGGAACGTGATCAACCTCCAGCCGCCCTGGCAGCGCATCCAGCTGAACGAGGCCATTCTTGAGATGTCGGGCATCGATATCGACGCCCATCCTACCGCTGAGAGTCTATTAGCCGCCATGCGCGCTCACGGTCTGCAGCCTGATCCCGGTGCCACGCGCGGCAAGCTGATCGACTCTCTGCTGAGCAATTTTGTCGAGCCAAACCTGATTCAGCCGGCATTCATTTACAACTACCCGCGCGATATCTCACCCCTGGCGAAGAGCAAGCCGGGCAATCCCGGCATCGTCGAGCGCTTCGAGGGTTTCATCGCCGGCATGGAGATCTGCAACGCCTTCACCGAGCTGAACGATCCCCTCGACCAGGAAGACCGCTTTCTGGAGATGGGCCGTGACTACACCGATGAGGATGAAGAGCGCCATCCAATGGACGAGGATTACCTGCGCGCCATGCGCTACGGCATGCCGCCCAACGGCGGTTTCGGCATGGGCATCGACCGCCTGACCATGCTCTTCACCGACAGCGCCAATATCCGCGAGGTAATCCTCTTCCCCCACCTGCGGCAGGAGGAATAAAGTCGCACCCTGAAAGAAAAGGGGTTTGGGGCTATCGATGACGGCTACGCCGCCATCGATAGCCCCAATAATTTCCTCTTTATGGATGTCGAGGCAGGGTTTTCGTATGCTTGAGAAACCCATGGAGAAGCTCACCTCGGGCTTGACACCTGCCCTGGCTTGGGTATAATGGCGACCATATCCAAACACCAGCACGGAGCCAAGTAGCCCCGGGTCTGCATCCAGAGAGCTGCCGCCAGGTGCGAGGCAGCTGCTGCCAGGGCAAATTCCACTCCGTCGGCCTGTCCGGGCCGGTTCCCCCCGCAGGGGTGTCTGTATGGCTAGTCCAGCCTTTCCGTGCAGCGCCGTAAGGGGTGGTCGGGTTCGCCCGTTATCGCGAGTAAGAGGCCGCTGCCCGCCCGGGAGCGGCAAAAGCAGGTGGCACCACGAGCGCCCCCCTCGTCCTGCACGGACCGGGGGGTTTATTATTTCAAGCAGTTACGCACTTCAGGGGTATTTGGGGGTTGTTTGGGCGGGCTTTGCCCGCCCAAACAACCCCATCCGCCCTCCCACTGCGTAAACTGTGATTTCATTATCTGGAGGTGCTACCATGATCGATGTAAATTTGCTGCGTGAGAAACCGGACTTGTTCCGCCAGGGCCTGGCTGCCCGGCAGATGGACGTTGCTCCGGTGGATGAGGTCCTGCGCCTGGATGAGGGGCGCCGCGCCCTGATCCAGGAAGTTGAATCTCTCAAGGCGGAACGCAATGCCGCCACCCGAGAGATCGGGCGTATGAAGGACCCTACCGAGCGCCAGGGAAAAATCGAGGCCATGCGCCTGGTCGGCGACCGGATCTCCGCCCTGGACGAGCAGCTGCGCCAGGTGGAAGCCGGGCTCAACGACCTGTTGGTGAATATCCCCAACCTGCCTGACCCGCGCACCCCGTTGGGGAAGAGCGAGCAGGATAACGTCGTCGTTAAAACCGTCGGAGCGCTCCCGCACTTCGACTTCGAGCCCAAGCCGCACTGGGACCTGGGCCCGCAGCTGGGCATTATCGATTTCGAGCAGGGGGTCAAGATCACCGGTTCGCGCTTCTACGTGCTCAGCGGGGCAGGGGCACGCCTGCAGCGCGCCCTGATCGCCTATATGCTGGACCTGCACATCCGCCAGGGCTACACGGAAAAGTATCCGCCCTTCATGGTCAAGAAAGATACCCTTTTCGGCGCCGGGCAGCTCCCCAAGTTCGAGGACAACCTGTACCACGACCATGAGGAAGACTTATGGATGGTGCCCACGGCTGAAGTGCCCCTCACCGGTCTGCACATGGACGATATCCTGGAAGAAGCCAGCCTGCCGCGCTATTACACGGCCTATACCCCCTGCTTCCGCCGGGAGAAGATGAGCGCCGGGCGGGACGTGCGCGGCATCAAACGCGGCCACCAGTTCGATAAGGTGGAGATGTATATCTTCTGCAAGCCCGAAGACT
>CAZGIX010000121.1:0-13973 GCA_964525785.1 uncultured Anaerolineaceae bacterium | reverse complement strand
CAGTATGGGGATCGATTAATGGAGAATGCCTTGCACCTTGGCGATTACCACGTACTTGACCGGAATCTCCCAGCAAGGTAAAATCTGAATCCCAATCACGCGGGCGTCGCCAAGTGGTAAGGCATCAGCCTTCCAAGCTGACATTCGCCGGTTCGAATCCGGTCGCCCGCTCTCGTGGGCCCGTAGCTCAGCGGCAGAGCGGACGGCTCGAATGGGCTGCCGGGGGAGCAATCTCCCGGTGACACCTGCCAAAGTCGGGGAAGCCTTCACCCGTACGCGGGAATGGTGATCCCGAGCCAAGCTCCGGTTGCACACCGGAGAAGGTGTAGAGACTGGACGGCAGGCGCCCTTATGGGGCGAAGGGACAGTCCAGCCCACAAACCCGCCAGGGGCAGCGAAAGCTGCAGTGGGACGCATAACCGTTTGGTCGTAGGTTCGAACCCTACCGGGCCCATAACGCCGGATGACGACGCACCGCAGTGGTGCGTCGTCATCATTATGAGCTGAACCATGAGAGGAATCCAGGCAACCGTGGACGAGAGAGAAGCCCTGAAGCAAACCATCGCTGAGCTGGAGGCCCGGCTGGCGGATCTGAAGCGGCGCCTGCCGGCGCACTCCATCACGCCGGCGATGATCGCCGAGCTGGATGAGCTGGACGAGCGCCTGGAGGAGGCCCGGGAGGCGTTAAGTTCGCTCACCGAAGAGAATTCACCGCGCAGCACGCAGAGTACGCAAAGAAAATAAAAATTACCCTTAAGCGCTCATTGCACCTGGCGCACTTTGCGGCCTGGCGGTGAGATTTCTAGCCCCTATGGCTGAGGCTCCTCCAGCAGGAGCAGTGGGTTAATGTGCACGAAGCTGCCGCTCACCCGCCACTGGCAGTAAGCCGCCATCTCCTCCGGCGAGGCGGCGGTGTCATAATGCGCCATGCCGCTGAAGTGCGCGCCCGACGGCCCGATGCGCGCCTCCAGGTGCAGGTGCGGATTGAGGGCGTTGCCGCTGCCCCCGATGGCGCCGATGACCTGCCCGCAGGTCACCGGATCACCCGGCGATAGGAGCGGCGGCTCGAGCAGGTGGGCGTAGAGCAGGTAGAGCGAGCGCTGATCAAAATCCCAGGGTGGGGAGGCTTCCGGCGTCGGGCAGGTAAGGGCGCTGCGCACCTGGGGCGTAGCGGGAACGGAGGGCAGGTCCAGCAGCTCCAGCCAATCGGAGGGCAGGGCGTCCAGGGGGGTTTCGACCAGCAGGGCATTGCCGTAAGGGAAGCGCTCCTTCACCACCATAACCGCGCGCCCCTCCAGCAGGGCCTGCACCGGCAGGCCGGACAGGGCAATGCCGTCCTGGAGCTGGGCCAGGTCAATGCCCTGGTGGGGGTCGTCGGATCCAAAAGGAGGCGGGCTGTAGGGATTGGCGATCGCCTCGGGCAAATCAGCCGGCGAGAAGCCCTGCAATGGCGAGCAGACGCGGAAAGCCAGTGCAGGAGTTGTCCCCACCGGGGGCGGCGTGAGGGACGCGGTCGCGCTCGCAGGCGGGGAGGCGCTGCGGGTCGCAGCTCGGGATGGCTCGATTCGAGGTGAGACCGCCGGCGCCGGCGAGGGAGAAGCTGTTGTGGAAATGCACGCCGAAGACAGGCAAGCCAACAGCAGGCAAATCAAAAGGTGGGCACATTTGCCGGAGAACATCAGGGACAATTATAACGAGATCAGCAACTTGAGGAAGGCGGCACCGCGTCCAGGCAGTCGATGCGCCGCCGATCAATAACAGGCCGAGATAGCCAAGTGGGAATCCCCCATCACCCTTTGGGTACTTCCCCCATTGTCGCTGCCCATCCCCACTCCTATAATTACAAAATCCCCCACGCTTTTGCTAACTGCCGGGTAAATTTACCGGAGGGTGGTATAGGGACAGCGGTCCGGTTTCGGCGCACCAGCGCCGGCCAGGCCAGAGAACAGCTTATCAACAAACACTATTTATTGGAGCAATGGAAAGGATTGAGAATGAGTAACGGTTCCCTACACAAGCTATTCGAAAAAGAGATCCAGGATTTGTACAGCGCCGAAACTCAACTAATCGATGCGCTGCCCAAAATGGCGCAGGCGGCAACATCGGCTGAGCTACAGCGCAGCTTCAAGGATCACTGGCACGCGACCAAGCGGCAGAAAGAGCGCCTGGAAGAAGTAGCCCGGATGGCTGGCTTTTCGCCAGAGGGCAAGGAGTGCGTCGGCATGCAGGCGCTCATCGAAGAAGGTGAGGAAGTTATCAAAGAGGATATGCCCGGCGCGCTGCGAGATGCTGCGCTGATCGTGGCGGCGCAGAAAGTGGAGCACTACGAGATGGCCAGTTACGGCTCGGTGCGCACCTTCGCTCAAATGATGGGTATGCAGCAGGAGGCAGCCATCCTGCAGAAGACCCTGGATGAAGAAGGCGAAACCGACCACAAGCTCTCAGCGCTGGCAGAGAGTCATATCAACGCTCAGGCTTTGGGGCTATCCAATTAACTTGAGCAGAAATTGAAGATTAAGGAGTCTACTATGCCTATGCAAATCGATTCGATGCACAAGCTGTATGTTGACCTTTTGAAGGACCTGTACAACGCCGAGACCCAGCTCCTCGAGGCCTTGCCCAAGATGGCAAAAGGCGCCCACTCGGCAGAACTGCGCCAGGGTTTCGAAGCGCACTTGAGCCAGACACGGGGTCAGGCGAAACGCCTGGAACAGATCTTCTCCGGTTTGGAGTTCAGTCCCAACGGCAAAAAGTGCGTTGGCATGGAGGGTCTGATCAAAGAGGGCGAAGAAATCCTTCAGGAAGACATGCAGCCCTCACTGAAGGACGCCGCGCTGATCGTGGCAGCACAGAAAGTGGAGCACTACGAGATGGCGGGTTATGGCACGGCGCGCACATTTGCCGAGATTTTGGGCGAGACCGACGCCATCCGCCTCCTGCAAGAGACTCTAGACGAAGAGAAGCAGACAGACGACAAGCTGACACAGCTCGCACAATCCCACATCAACCGTCAAGCTATTGGCCTGGATAGACACGACTCTGGAAGATCGTGATTATTGCGTAACCAACATCAGGAAACCCTTCGCCTATTCGAAGGGCTTCCTGATGATTAATCCGGCGCGCTGCGGATATGCACCTATCGGCGCACTCCATTCCTCTAGTTCGGCGAAGAGCGCACTGCATAAACCTTTGCGCACTTTGCGCCTTGGCGGTTCGACCTTCTATCACTACACAAAATCCTGGAGACCCTTCAGTCGCAAAGATCGCTCCATCAGGGTGACAAGGAATAAACCTTTGCGCACTCTGCGCCTTTGCATCTTTGCGTTAATCTCTTACGAAGACGCGCCCAGCGCTCAGACCATGCTGCGGTAACGTGGGTCCAAGGCATCGCGCAGACCGTCGCCGATCAGGTTCCAGCCGGCTGAGAAGAGCACGATCGCCGCACAGACAGGCAGGAAGGTGTACCAGTATTGCAGGGCGTGACCTGGAGCGCCGATGATCCAATCGCGGGCCGAGTAGAGTATCTCGCCCCAGTCGGCTTCCATGATCGTCCCTTGATGCTGGCCGATCAGGCCGATGAAGGTGAGCGAGGTGACCAGCACGACGGTGGCGCCGACGTCGAAGGTAACCAGGGCAATCAGCCCGTGGGTGCTGTTGGGGAGCAGGTGGCGGATGACGAGGCGCAGGTTGGGCACGCCGGTCGAGCGAGCTGCCTGGATATAGATCTTCTCGCGCTCTGCCAGCACGTTGCCGCGCACCAGGCGGGCATACGGCATCCAGCCGAAGATGATCAGGGTCAGGATGACTACCATGTCCTGGTTGGAAGGTGTTACAAAGTACATACCCGCCGACCAGAGCTGGCGCTCAAAGCCGAACAGCGAGATCATCACCACCATAGCGGCGATCATGGGGAAGGCCATAAATGCGTCGGTGAGGCGCATAAGGACCGAATCGGCGGGGCCGCGGTAGTAGCCCGCCAGGAAGCCAAGCGGAGTCCCCAGCAGCGCCCGGCCCAGGGGGACGCTCAAGCCCAGCCAGAAGGCCGCCCGCGTCCCCCAGATGAGGCCGTAATAGACATCGAACTGGAAGGAGAGCAGCCCGAGCGGGAGGCCCGGTTGAGGGGGGGTGGGTAAAGGGCTTGTTCCATATCTAGGAATGAACATGGGGCTGTCGCTCCCCACCGGCGGAGCCAGCACGGGGGCCAGGATTGCGGCGGCGGCGAAGATCAGGATGATCACACTCCCGACCAGCAGGGAGGGGCGCTTCAGATGGCGCAGGGAGCTCATAGCTGCCCTTCCCTCTCTCCGCTCTCGATACGGATGCGCGGGTCGGCAAAGACGTACAGGATGTCGGTGATCAGGCTGGTCAGTAGGACGATCAAGCAGCTGAAGAGGGCGAAGCCGACCGTGACCGGGATCTCGCTCGCCAGGAACGTGTTGACCACGCCGCGCCCAATCCCGTTGAAGTGAAAGACCACCTCCACGACGCACACGGTGGTGATCAGGGTGGTAGCGGCCGTCCCGCCGACCGAGAGCACCGGCAGGAGCGCATTGCGCCGGGCGTGATCACGGATTACCCGGCTCTCGGGGAGGCCTTTGGAGCGGGCGGTGGTGATATAGTCGTGCCCCAGCACTTCCAGCAGGGAGGAGCGCATCAGGCGCGCCAGCAGGGCCCATTCGATCAGGGCCACGGTGAAGGCCGGCAGCACCAGGTGGCGCAGGGCGTCGACGAAGATGCGCATTTCCCCGTTGAGCAGGGCGTCCACGGTGAGCAAGCCGGTATACGAGTGGAAAGCCTGCGAGCGGACGATGGGGCCGGCCCAGATGCTCAGGCGCTCGGGGGGAAACCAGCCGTTCCAGGCATAGAAGACATTGAGCAGGATCAGCGCCAGGATGAAGGATGGGAACGCCCAGCCGATAAAGATCGCCGAGCGGATCAGGTAATCTGGCAGCCTGTCGCGCCGGTAAGCGGCCTGGCTGCCCAGCGCCAGGCTGAGCAGGATGGCGGGGATCATCGCAAACAGGATCAGCTCGGTGGTGGCGGGCAAGCGCTGGAGGAGACCTTCCAGCACAGGCTGCCGCCAGGAGGGTGAATAGCCCCAATCGCCATGCAGCAGGCTGGATATCCAGCGCGTGTACTGCACGGCGGGCGGCTGGTCCAACCCGTAGCGCTCGATGGTGACCTGGACCAATTTGGCTGCTTCCTCTTCAGATAGGTTCGACCGGGTGGAGGGGAGGTAGACCACCACGCGCTCCTCGGCAGGCAGCTGCAGGATGAGGAGGAATATGATCACCGTCACCAGGAACATGATGACGGGCAGGGTCAGAAGCCTGCCAGCGATGGTTTTGAACAGCCCGGCCTCCAGAGAAGTGAGATGCTTAAACCGCAGATGGCGCGGTCAGTATTGATCTATATTATTAACCGTCACCAGCGGCAAAATGTTCACAGAAACCACCGCAGAGACGCAGAAGGCGCAGAGTTTTCAGCTTTTTTTCTAACTTACTTTGCGTTCTTTGCGTCTTCGCGGTAAATTACTTCTACAGCACCTGCCCCAGGTCGATGCCGCGGGCCGCGGCGCGCGCCAGCCGCCAGTCGTCCTCGCTGAGCGGAGGCGCTTCTATCTCCGCCTCCGGTCGCCGCACCAGCCCCAGTGCGCCCTCGGCGCAGGTCAGCACGCACACACCGCAGCCGGTACAGCGCCGGGCATCCACCCGGGCGACGATGCCCTCCAGGCTGAGCGCCCCAAACTGGCAGGCATCCAGGCAGTCCTGGCAGCCGCTGCAGCGCGCTTCATCCACCTGGATGACGAAGGGCGAGCGCGCCACCACGTCCGCAATGCCCAGCTCGACCAGGCCGCGCAGCACCCCGCACGAGCAAGTGCAGCAGCTGCAGATATACCAGTTGCCGCGCTGGTTGTTGCTGACCGAGTGCACCAGCCCGGCGCGGGCGGCGCGCTGCAGCGTCTCCAGCGCCTCGTCCTGCGTCACGGCGCGCAGGTCGCTGCTGTGGTCGAAAGCCCCTGGCTTGCTGCTCATCGCCAGACACACATCGATCGGGTGCTGGCAAGCCTGGCCGATGAGGGCCTTTTGTTTTCTGCAGATGCAGTCCAGCACGCCCCAGGCCTGGGCATTGGCAACAATCTGGGCGGCGCTCTCGTACGGGCGGATCTCCAAATCTACCCGCACGCTCTCGCCCACCGGGATGACACGGTGCACAGGTGGGGAGACGCCCAGGATGCCGTTAAAAGCCTTTTTGTAGTAGTCCTCGAACAGGAGCGCCAACGCAGCGTCCAGACGCCCGATCTGATTCTCGTAGATGCCCACCACGAAGGGCAGCAGCCCGTAGCCCACGCCATCTTCAACCCGCCCGGCGGAGATCAGCCCGCGCCGCGCCATGCTTTTGAGCATCAATCTCACCTGTTCGGGGTCGCAGCCGGTCCGGCTGGCAACCTGCTCAGGCGTTTCGCGGCTCAGGCGCAGGCTGGCTGCCAGCTCGGCCTCCTCGGGGCCGAACAGGCAGGCCAGCAGGCGCAGCTCGCTGCCGTCCTGGGTGGGTGGGAATCCGTTGGGCAGGCTGTCCAGGCGCTGCGCCAGGCGTTGGTAGGGATTATCAGTCATCGAAGCCTCCTTTGGCATTTGCCGTGCATTTGTAAGATACAGGAAATCCACCGGGGCGGCAAGTGACGAATATCCTCAAATAACCGCACCCCAATTTCCCACGATTTGGCTATTGACAAACCATCAGAATACGAGTATTCTATATAGAGAATATAGTCTATAGAAACACTATACTTTTGCTCAACTAACCTCCTGAGGAAAGAACAAAGTCGTATGCGGCTATCCAAACGTGGTGAGTACGGCCTGCGGGCCATGATCGACCTGGCGACCTGGAACCATGAAGCGGAAATGTTTCAGATCAAAGACATTGCCGCGCGGGAGCAGATCCCGCCCAAGTTCCTCGAGCAGATCTTGCTCAGCTTGAAGAACGCCGGGCTGCTGCACAGCAAGATGGGTGTGGGCGGCGGATACTATCTGGCAAAGCCGGCTAATGAGATCACCCTGGGACATATCTTCCGCGTTTTGGATGGCCCCCTGGCTCCGATCCGCTGCGTCAGCCAGATGGCATACGAGCCATGCGGCTGCCCCGACGAAGAGACCTGCGGTCTGCGCCTGGTGATGCTGGATGTGCGCAACGCCATCGCCGATATCCTGGATCACACCACTCTGGCAGATGTTGCCCAGCGCGTCGAGCTGGCCCAGGCCCTGCTGGGGGAAGCAAAGCAGCCCACAAAAGAATCCGAGTGACCCGTCGATCTGCTGCCTGAGTGGAGATAAACACTTGGAAAATCAGCCGGCTGGTATTAAGGGAAGATTGTATTTTGAGGATCGAATAGGAGAATACCGATGAAAAGCAATTGGATCACACCCATTTGGACGATCACGGCCCTGCTAACCCTGCTCAGCCTGCTGGCTGGCTGCGGCGGTGCAGCAACCGAAGCTCCCGGATCGGGCGAAGAAGCTTCCCAGGCATCTGGCGAGCCGGTCAAGCTGATCCTGGGCGCGTACACCACGCCGCGCGAGGCCTACCGGGAGCTGATCCCTATCTTCCAGGCGCAGTGGAAAGAAAAGACCGGGGAAGAGGTGGTCTTCGAAGAATCCTACCTGGGTTCAGGCGCACAGTCCCGCGCCATTGTGGAGGGCTTCGAGGCCGATATCGCCGCCCTATCCCTCGAAGCTGACATCACCCGCATCCAAAACGCGGGCCTGATCACCCATGACTGGAAGAGCGGCGAGTACAAGGGCATGATCAGTACATCTATCGTAACCTTCGCCGTACGTCCGGGCAATCCGGAGGGCATCCAGGACTGGGCCGACCTGGGCAAAGAGGGGCTGGAGATCCTGACCCCCAACCCAAAAACCAGCGGCGGAGCGATGTGGAATGTGCTGGCTTTGTACGGCGCGGCCAAGCGCGGCTTTGTGGAGGGCGTGCCGGCAGACGATGACGCCGCGGCCCAGGAGTTCCTGCTCAAGGTGCTGGGCAACGTTACCGTGATGGACAAAGGCGCGCGTGAAAGTATCACCAACTTCGAGAAGGGGGTGGGCGACCTGGCCATCACCTACGAGAACGAGGTGCTGGTCGGTCAGCAATCTGGCCAGACTTATGAGCTGGTTATCCCGCGCTCGACTATCCTGATCCAGAACCCGGTGGCTCTGATAGACACCTATGTAGACAAGCACGGCACGCGCCCGGTCGCTGAGGCCTTTGTCGAGTTCCTGTTCTCGCGTGAAGCCCAAGAGGTCTTTGCCCGGCACGGGCTTCGCTCGGTCGATCCTGAGGTTGCCAGGGCGACAGCCAGCCAATACCCGGAAGTCGAGGATGTGTTCAACATCGATTATTTTGGCGGTTGGGAGCAAGCCATTCCAGACTTCTTTGGAGACGACGGCATATACTACCAAACCATTACAAAGGTGCAGGGGCCAGGATAATAAGCCTATCTGGTGCCAGGAATATCGGGTTGTCAGGCGATGTCAGGGCCGTCTGGCAACCTTTTCTTCCTCTCTCTTACCTGCCAGCTTAATTTATAATGTAATCCATAGAGCTTTCGGATCATTATTCTGCAAAATTCAGCTTCACCCCGTACGAATGAGCAATCACCTGATGCGGGAGAGAAGATCTTATGTCTATTATTCTTGAACAACTCACCAAGCGCTACGACGGGCACCCGGTGGTCAACAACGTCTCCCTGGAGGTAGGCGACGGCGAGTTCTTCGTCCTGCTGGGGTCCAGCGGGAGCGGGAAGACCACCATCTTGAGCCTGATTGCCGGGCTGACCGGGGCGGATCACGGGCGGGTGCTGCTTCACGGGCGAGATGTCACCTATTTACCCACCCAGGAACGCCGGGTTGGCTTCGTCTTTCAAAACTATGCCCTGTTCCAATACATGAGCGTGGCTGAGAACGTCGAGTTTGGTCTCAGCATCCGCAAGGTCCCGGCGGCTGACCGCCGCAAGCGCCGGGATGAGCTGCTTGACCTGGTAGGCCTGGCAGGCCTGGGCAGCCGCATGCCGCGCCAGCTTTCAGGCGGACAGCAGCAGCGCGTGGCGCTGGCGCGCGCCCTGGCGTACAATCCGGATGTTCTGCTGCTCGACGAGCCGCTGGGCGCCCTGGACGCTAAGATCCGCGTCGAGCTGAGGCGCAACCTTAAGGCGATCCAGCGCAAGCTGGGTATCACCACGATCCTGGTCACCCACGATCAGGAAGAGGCCTTCGACCTTGCCGACCGCCTGGGGGTGATGAGCTTTGGACGCCTGCTGGAAGTGGGTACACCCGACGAGCTGTACCAGAAGCCTCAAACCGAGTTTGTGGCCTCCTTCCTGGGTTCCGGCAACCTCCTGCTGGGAAAAATCTCCGAGACGGGCGTCCAGCTTGGAGGGCTGCACTTTCCATTTACACAGGAAGCTCGCCGGGAGGTGGACGAAGGGCGTGTGCAGGTGCTCTTCAGGCCGGAGGATGTAGCCCTGGCGCCAACCCCAGAAGCGCTGGACTGCCCCGAGCTGGGGCAGGCAGTGGTCGAAGAGGTATCCTTCGGCGGCTCGTTCGAACGCCTGCGCCTGCGCCTGCCGCCCATACCAGGGGTGCGACCGCTCTCGCCGCCGGTGGCTTTCGGCAGCAGCTCCATCCTGGTAGAGGCGACGCGCCTGCCCGACCAGGCCAGCCGCTTTCCGCTGGAGCCGGGCTCGCAGACCTGGGTAGGCATCCACCGCATCCATACCCTGGAACACCCCGGGCTGAGCTTTTTGATCGTCTCCGACGGCTCACGCCGCTCGGAAGCTGCTATCGCCCTGGGCGGGCAGATCGCCCGCCTGGCGCATGCACGCGTCACATTGATCGGCTGCGGCATGGAAGGCGAATCCATGCAAACCCATCTGCAGGAAGCCCGCAAACAGTTGGGCAGCGGGCTGGCGGCGCTGGACGAGCACACATTTCCCCACTCGCCGGCGCAGGCGGTGACGATGGCGATCGAACAGCAGCCCTACGACCTGGTGATCCTGGGCTTCGACCCTCGAGAAGATGTCCCGTTGGTCGAACAGCTATTACATGTTGGCGAGCATCACCTGCTGCTGGTGCCAGGCCCGCAGGGGACCCCGGTGCGGGCATTGATCTGCGTGGCAAGCGGCGAGCCCGGGAAGGATGACGTCCTGTTCGCGGGGCGGTTGGTGCGCCACCTGGGCGCAGAAGCGACCCTGCTCTCTGTACTGCCGCCGGCGAGCAAGGAAGCCGACTTGCAGCGGCGCGCGGAGCACTTCCTGGAAGGAGGTGTGCAGTCCCTCTCGCTGCTGGGCGTGCCTGCCAGGACAGCTATCCGCTCAGGCATCGTCGCCGATGAGATCGCCCAGGAGATGGCCCAGGGCGGTCACGACCTGCTTGTGCTGGGGGTGCCGCTGGCCAAACCCAGCGGCAGGGTATCCCTGTCTGGCCTGGTTGCTCAAATTCTCGATCGCGTGTCCGACCGGTCGATCCTGGTGGTGCGCTCGCACTACCTGGGCGCCAGGACCTATCCGATCATCAATGGATCGCGCGACACACTCAGCACCAACGGTGGGAGATAATCGGGACCTATGAGCGCCATTGAAGCGGGTCAAACACCGGAGTACAAGCATACCGCTGTCCCTTCACTACCCTGGGGTCGCTGGGGGCTGCGCACAGCGGCATTAACCTACCTGACCCTGATGCTGATCATCCCGCTGGCGGTGATCTTCCAGGATGGACTGCGAGAAGGGCTGAGCGGGCTGTGGGAGCAAGTGACCGCGCCGATCGCCTGGAGTGCGCTGATGCTGTCGCTGTGGACATCGGCGGTGATGACGGTGATCAACACAGTGATGGGAGCACTGACAGCTTATGTGCTGGTGCGCTACGAGTTTCCCGGCAAATCCTTGCTGAACAGCATAATCGACGTGCCGCTGGCGATCCCCACCCTGGTGACCGGTGTGATGCTGGTGGTGCTGTTTGGACCGCAGCAGGCGCTAGGCGCATGGCTTAAAGAGGAGTTCGACTTCTCGATCATCTTTGCCCCGCCCGGTATCATCCTGGCGTTGTTGTTCATCACCTTCCCCTTTGTCGTGCGCGCCGTACAGCCCGTGCTGATCGACATGGACCAGACCCAGGAAGAGGCTGCCACCACTCTGGGAGCGCGCGGCTGGTCGATCTTCCGGCGCATCACCCTGCCGCCTCTGGTGCTGCCGCTTGCCAGCGGGGCGCTGCTGAGCTTTGCCCGGGCGATCGGCGAGTTCGGCGCAATCGTCATCGTGGCGGGAAATATCCCGCTCTACTCCCAGACAGCAGCTGTGTACGTGCTGGGCGAGGTCGAGTCTGAGAACCGGCTGGGCGCCAGCGCGGTGTCAATCGTGATGGTCGCCATTGCTTTCAGCCTGATCCTGCTGGTCGGCTGGCTCCAGCGGCGCCGGCGTAAGGATAACCAATGAACTCATCCACGGCACGCGCGGTTTCCAAGCCAATCTCACGCGGCAGCGTGTGGATCAAGCGCGGTTTGATTGCCGTCGTCGTGATCTATGTGGGCGGCTTGATCCTGGCGCCGATCGCGGCGCTGGTGGCGGGTGCCTTCGAGCAGGGCCTGGGCGCCAGCCTGAAAGCGCTCAACCAGCCGGATGTCCTGTCCGCCTTCTGGCGCACGATCCAGATCTGCCTGATCGTAGTGGCTGTCCACACGGTTTTCGGTACGATCGTCGCCTGGATCATGGTGCGCGACCGCTTTCCCGGGCGCGAGCTGATCAACGGGCTGATCGATATGCCTTTCGCCATCTCGCCGGTGGTGGTGGGCTATATGCTGCTGCTGCTGTTCGGGCGCAACGGGCTGTTGGCTCCCATCCTGACCGCAATGGATATCCGCGTGGCGTTCGCCTTTCCGGGCATGGTGTTAGCCACCCTGTTCGTGACCTTACCGTTCATGGTAAGGGAGCTGATCCCGATGCTGGAGGCCTTCGGCATCCAGCAGGAACAGGCTGCGGCGACCATGGGCGCCAGCAGCTGGCAGATCTTCTGGCGGGTGACCCTGCCGGCGCTGCGCTGGGGACTCATCTATGGCGTGACGCTGACCTTCGCCCGCGCCCTGGGCGAGTTCGGGGCGGTGCTGGTGATCGGAGGCGGCGTGCAAGGGCGCACGGAGACAGCCACGCTTTACATTTACCGTGCCCTGGATGAGCGCCAGTACGTGGGCGCCTACAGCGCGGCGATCGTGTTGGGGCTCTTATCGCTGGTGCTGGTGATCGGCACAGATTTGATCCGCCGCCGCGAGGCCAGCCGCAGCTGAGGGCGCATCAGCAAACCCTTTCAGCCGACCCGCAGCATCAGCCACCTGTAGGACGGCGCTTTCCCAGTTTCGGACTATAATAAATCTCAAGCTGCCAGCGCTTTTGTGCGGAAAGTAACGCGAACACGGATGGTTGGCTGGCATTTCGGTCCAGTTCATCCGTGTTCAATGGTCGAGAATAAAAAGCTCAGTGCGGCTGGATGGAGCGGTGTGATGGTCAAGCGATTGTGGTCTTTGCCTGTATTGCTGGTCTGGATGCTCGGCGCATTTTACTCCCCGGCGGCTGCCCAGGGGAATGGACGGCTGGTGCTGAAGATGAGCGCCGATGGACCGGTCACGCCTGCCATGGCGGAGTACCTGCAGCGCGGCATCCGCCAGGCGGAGCAGAGCGGAGCTGAGCTGCTGGTCTTCGAGCTGAACACTCCCGGGGGCAGCGTGGACGTGATGCAGGCGATGGTGGAGATTCTCTTGGACAGCGATGTCCCGGTGGTGGTGTACGTTTCTCCAAGGGGAGCAATGGCGGGCAGCGCCGGGACGGTGGTCACCCTGGCAGGGCATGCCGCGGCGATGGCGCCCAACACGGCGATCGGCGCTGCCAGCCCGGTGGGGTCGGAGGGCGAGGACCTGGGCGAAACCCTGGAAGCCAAGCAAAAGAACATCATGAAAGCCACCGTACGTTCACTGGCGGAAAGGCGACCGGCAGAGGCGGTGCGCATGGCGGAGGCAACCATCGAGTCGGCGGAGGCTATCTCGGCCTCCGAAGCCCTGGAGATTGGCCTGGTGGATTTCGTCGCCGGCGACGTGAACGACCTGCTGCGCCAGATGGATGGCTTTACAGTTGAGATCAAAGGCGAGCAGCGTATTTTAGAGACCAGCGGCGCAGTGGTGGAGCAGGTGGACAGAACGTTCATCGAGCAGCTGCTGCAGGTGCTGACCAACCCGAACATCGTCTTCCTGCTTCTCACCATCGGGGTGCAGGCCGTGCTGATCGAGCTCTCCAGCCCGGGCGGCTGGATCGCCGGATTTATCGGGGTGACCTGCCTGGCGCTGGCAGCTTATGGATTGGGGGTGCTGCCGGTGAACTGGTTCGGATTGGTGTTCCTGGCAATCGCCTTTGTGCTCTTCATTCTGGATATCAAGGCCCCCACCCACGGAGCACTGACCGCGGCGGGCATCGCCTCGCTGATTGTAGGCGGACTGGTGCTGTTCAACTCGCCCAACGTGCCCGCCTTCCAACGCGTCTCGGTGCCGCTGGTGATCGGTACATCGATCGCCACCGGGCTGCTCTTCGTGGGCATCCTGATCTACGCCTTGCGGGCGCAGCGCATCCCGGCGCGCATGGGCCAGGAGAGCCTGCCGGGACGGCGCGGCACGGTGCGGGTGGATCTAAACCCGACCGGCACAGTGCAGCTCGGCTCCGAGCTGTGGACAGCAACGGTGGAAGGGGAGCAGGGGGAGTCTCTCCTGCCTGGCACGCCAGTTGTGGTAGTGCGAGTGGAAGGGGTGCGCCTGGTCGTGCGGAGAGAGGGCTAGTGTAGTATCAGATTACCTACTCCCTGAGTCTCGCCGCATTTGACAGTAGTGTATCTATTGTTCAGGAATTTTATGCAAAACCAGACCAGCCAGGTTGTCATTTCGAACGCAGT
>CAZGIX010000120.1:0-14043 GCA_964525785.1 uncultured Anaerolineaceae bacterium | reverse complement strand
ATTACATGCTTCAGTTGTTAAGGTGCTGTTTTTTCAGTAAAGCCATCCGTGTACATAACGTCCGGCGCTGCAAGGCGTGAAATTGATCACAACAAAGGCGGTACGAAGCTCTATTAACCCGGCTGGATAGATAGAGTATACTTTCCAGGAACAATCTACATAAGAATAGTACGCAGTCCGAGGGTGGATGGTGGTGCATGGGCGGGCTTCGCCTGCCCAAACACCCCACCATCACGATAAACTGCGTAATTTCAAAAGAAATTAAAGTTGAGACACGCTATGACACTTGAGGACGAACGCAAACACTGGGAAGAGGAGACGCTGGGGCGCGCTTTGAAGCGCTCTCCCGAGCGCAAGGCTGAGTTCCGCACTTCATCGGGCATCCCGCTGCCGCGCCTGCTGGCGCCGGAAGATCCCGACCCGGATTACATGGACCGGCTGGGCTTCCCGGGCGAGTACCCATTCACACGCGGCGTGCAGCCGACCATGTACCGCGGGCGCTTATGGACCATGCGCCAGTACGCCGGCTACGCCACCGCCGAGGAATCCAACCGCCGCTACCGCTACCTGCTCGCACAGGGGCAGACCGGGCTGTCGGTGGCCTTCGACCTGCCCACCCAGATCGGCTACGACGCCGACGACCCATTCGCCGAGGGCGAGGTGGGCAAGGTGGGCGTCTCGATCTCCTCGCTGGACGATATGGCGACCCTGTTCCACGAGATCCCGCTGGACAAAGTGTCCACATCGATGACCATCAACGCCCCGGCATCGATCCTGCTGGCCATGTACATCGCCGTCGCCCGGCGCCAGGGCGTGGAGACGCGCCAGCTGCGCGGCACCATCCAGAACGATATCTTGAAGGAGTACATCGCCCGCGGCACATATATCTTCCCGCCGCAGCCGTCCATGCGCCTGATCACGGACGTGTTCCGCTACTGCCAGGCGGAGGTGCCGCATTGGAACACGATCAGCATCTCGGGCTACCATATCCGCGAGGCAGGCTCGACCGCCGTGCAGGAGGTGGCTTTTACCCTGGCGAACGCCATCGCCTACGTGCAGGCCGCGGTGGACGCCGGGCTGGATGTAGACAGCTTTGCCAGCCAGCTCTCATTCTTCTTCAATGCCCATAACAACTTTCTGGAGGAGATCGCCAAGTACCGCGCTGCCCGGCGCATGTGGGCCAAGATCATGCGCGGGCGCTTTGCAGCCAAAGACCCGCGCTCGTGGATGCTGCGCTTTCACACCCAGACCGGCGGCTCCACGCTGACCGCCCAGCAGCCCGAGAACAACGTGGTGCGGGTGGCGCTGCAGGCCCTGGCAGCCGTGATGGGCGGGACCCAGTCGCTGCACACCAACAGCATGGATGAGGCGCTGTGGCTGCCGACGGAGAAATCGGTGCGCGTGGCCCTACGCACACAGCAGATCATCGCCTACGAATCGGGAGCGGCAGACAGCATCGACCCGCTGGCGGGCGCATACCTGATCGAGCAATTGACCGACGAGATCGAACGCCGCGCTGAGGAGTACTTGAGCAAGATCGACGAGATGGGCGGCGCCCTGGCTGCCATCCAGGGTGGCTACATGCAGGGCGAAATCCAGGAGGCGGCTTATGCTTACCAGAAAGCCGTCGAACGCAAAGAAGAGATCGTGGTGGGCCTCAACGCCTTCCAGGTGCAGGAAGGAATCGACCTGGAGCACTTGAAGGTCGACCCAGCCATCGAGGCCGGACAGCGCGCGCGCCTGGCGGAGCTGCGCGCCCGCCGGGATAGAGAGCGCGCCAGCGCGCTCTTATCGCAATTAGAGCATAGCGCGCTTGGATCGGAAAACCTGCTGCCGCTGTTTATCGAATGCGTCGAGAGCGATGTGACGCTAGGGGAGATCTGCAGGGTGCTGCGCGGCGTGTGGGGCGAGTACCAGCCGCCATCCTGGATCTAATGGGAGCCAGTATGCCAAAAATCAAACGCATCGACCATATTGCGATCGTAGTAGACGACCTGGATAAGAGCCTGGGATTCTGGCGAGATGCCCTGGGTATGGACCTGCACGGCGTGCAGGACGTCCCCGCCGAGATGGCGCAGATCGCATTCCTGCCCACGGGAGGCAGCGAGATCGAGCTGGTCAGGCCGACCACGGGCGACTCGGGGCTGGCGAAATACCTGGAGAAGCGCGGCCCGGGCATGCACCACGTCTGCCTGGAGGTGGACGATATCGCCGGGATGCTGGCGCTGCTCAAGGAGAAGGGCATCCAGCTGATCAACGAGCAGCCGCGCCAGAGCGCGGATGGTAAGAAATACGCTTTTATCCACCCCAAGAGCACGAACGGTGTGCTGGTGGAGCTTTACGAGCTGTAAGTGAGCCAGCCTCCTATCATCGGTGTGGAGGGCAAACCTTGAGCGAATCAATAGCAGTGCCCGAACGCAGGCGGACGGCATTCCCGGCGCACGGCTGGTTGGGGATCGGTCTGGTTGGGCTGTTCTGGGTGCTCAACTGGACCCTGCCGGGACCGCGCACCCACTGGGGATTCTTCCCGATGTGGCTGGGCTACTCCCTGGTGGTAGATGGGCTGGTTACCATGCGGCGGGGCACCTCGCTGCTCACGCGCAGCTGGCGCAGATACGCCGGCCTGTTCCTGGTTTCGGCACTGGTCTGGTGGCTCTTCGAAGCCGCCAATGCCCGCCTGCAGAACTGGCTCTACCAGGGATCCGAGCTGTTCAGCCCGGCTGCCTATGCCTTTTGGGCCACGCTGAGCTTCACCACCGTGATCCCGGCGGTGTTCGGCAGCGCCGAGCTGTTCGCCAGCCTGCCTTTTGTGCAGCGCCTGGGCCGCGGGCCGGTGATACGCCCCGACCGTCGCACGACACTGGCTTTCTTCGTCGTTGGGCTGGCGCTGTTCGCCCTCATGCTGGCCTGGCCGCGCCTGTTCTTCCCCTTCTTATGGATCTCAGTCTACTGCATCACAGAGCCGGTCAACGTCTGGCTCGGGCACCGGCACCTGGGATCCTGGACGCAGAAAGGCGACTGGCGCCCGGTGGTCGCCCTTTGGCTGGGTGTGCTCCTGACAGCTTTCTTCTGGGAGATGTGGAACTATTTTGCCTACCCCAAGTGGGTCTACCACATCCCGTGGGGGCAGTTCGGGCATATCTTCGAGATGCCCATCCTGGGCTACGGCGGCTACCTGCCGTTTGCCCTGGAGCTATATGCGGTTTACCACCTGGTGGTTGGGCTGCTCGGAGATCGTGGCAGTGATTATGTGCAGATAGCCTCAAGCGTTCAAATCAGGTGAAGAGGTGCTCAGTCACCCTCTGCCAGGCGGCGGATCAGACGGGCAGCGCGCCGCGCTTGCGCCGGGAGACCCGGCTTCTCGCCAGAGGCCCACAGCCAGCCGTCTGCCGGGGTTGGCAGGACGATGCGCTGACCGTCGAAGGCCTGCAGCCACAGGCGCAGGGCTTCCGGCGGCTTTGCCAGCAGCCCGCCCGGTAGGACGACCGCCTTGGCAGCCGAAAGGGTTTCATCGGGCGCGCCCTGGCTGACCGGCTGCACCGCCACGGGCAGACCGGGGGCTTCACGCTCCAGGGCCGCCACCAGGGTCTCAGCAAACTCATCCTCGTCGGGCGCCAGCACCAGCACCGGGTAGGCAGCCAGCCTGCGGATCAAGGCTCGCTCCAGCAGGCGGCCATCCGCACGCAGCGCCAGACCGTGATAAGCCAGCAGGGCAGCGAAAAGCAGCAGGGTGACAAACAATTGTAGTGATCGGAGCAGCAGGTCAGCGGGCGGCTCGCCGAGCAGGGCACTGATCAGGTTGTACAGCAGCGCCCCGGCAGTGAACATCACTCCCATTACCCCGGCAAAAAGGGCCAGGTACAGGTAGCCGCGGCGCACCAGCGAGCGGCGCGCCAGATCGCCGGTCTCCGTCTGGGAGGCGGCTTCGATCACCATCGGGCGCCAGTGCAGCACCCAGACGGGCAGTCCAACGAGCAGCGCTCCGATACCGATCGAAAACTGTTCGCGCAGCTCCCTGAGATTATCCGCGCCGCCGCTCACAACCAGGTCGGTAAGCCCAGTCAGCAGGGAGGCCGTTCCCAGGAAAGTCGCAAACAGGCCAAAGAGCGACAGCACATAGCGGTAGATGCGGCGCAAGGCAGCCTGCTGCGAAGCAGAGGCATCCATCCCGGCAATATGTGCCTGTAATATGCGCCCATAGTACACCCACACCGCTCCCAGCGGGATGGCGGCTGAAAGGGTCTCGCTGGCTTCCGCCCACAGATCGCCCACCAGCGTGCGCTCGCCTAACAGGTACAGCAGCAAGGTTTGAATGGTCACCACGGCGCAGAACAGCGTGCCGGCAGCAGCAATGAAGACCAGCCCATACAGGAGCGCCAGGCGCAGCCGGGAGCTGCTCTCGCCGGGCTCGGTGAGCGATGCCTGCACCAGGCGCCAGCTGTACACCCATATGGGCAGGCCAATCACCAGCAGCGCCAGCCCGCTGGTGAACAGGTACTGGTCTTCGACAATGCCTGGGCCAAACACCTTTAATATGTAAGCTACCGCTCGCTGCAATCCAACGCCGGCGATGACTAACCCATACACAACCCACATATAGCGGTACAGGCGGCGCGTCTCGGCGAAGTCGTCGCCCAGGGGGACGGCCTTCCAATCTGCTCTCTCCACAGTATAGAAGTAAGCGGCGGCGATGGCGTTGAGAGCGATGGCAATCAGGTTGTCGCTGAGGGTCTGCCCCCCGCCCAGAGGCGCCAGGAGGGGATCCAGGCGGAATAGGCCTGCCAGCAGGCGGTCGAGCAGCGCCAGGGCATTGTTGACCACCGGGATCAGGGTCGCTAGCAGGGCGCCGTATAAGAAGATCGCCCGCAGGCGCGCTGAGCGTTCGCCAGGCTGGCTCAAGGCGCTGCGCTGCGCCAGCCACCAGTGCAGCAGGAAGACCGGGATGCCGACCAGAATCAGTGACAGGGCCTGCGCCAGCAGGCTGTTGCCGCCAACACTGCGCCCGCCGACAAACGAGCGCACCAGTCCGATCGCCCCCCACAGCACCGTCTCCAGGCTGACGAATACAACCGCGTACACATATAAGCGCCGTAAGGTTTGCATTTGATGACCTGGGATCAGGAGATTGATTCAGACTTGGGCTTGACCCTGGATGGGTGCGACCGCCGGGGTACGCCCGGCTTGAGCAGGATGGCCAGGAAGGGCCCCAGAAACGGCAGCAGCACGATCAACAGTCCCCACCAAAAGTATTCCTCCGCAGTCAGCTCCCTGCGCCGCAGGGAAAGGACCGCAATCAGGACCATACCCAGCAGGCTGGCGACGAGGAGAAGGCGCATCGTTTCGGGGGAGACGGGCATGCTAGGATGATTGTATAAAATTAATCCGATAAAAGCAAGTGGAGATCCTGAAATTGAGACAATAGTTCGGACGATATCTTTCCAGTCGATCAATGCGAGCGGTGTGCGATGCGCAGCAATCCCTCAATGGCGGAGATTGCCACGCCGCAAGAAGAGCACTTGCGGCTCCTAAGTAACTCTCCGTCACTGCGAGCCGGTCTTTGGCGAAGCAGTCTCGCTCTGGGCACATTGTCAAAGAGAGATGGCTTCGTCGCTGCGCTTCTCGCCATGACGTGTTTCTTTACGATAGAAATGCGCCGAGCGCCATGGAGTTACTCGCAACGACGGTCATTTAACAAGGGCGTCCGAACTATTATCTGAAGGCCTGGGGATTACTCTTGATGCCGCGCAGCTCGGCGTTCAGAGTTTCATCCGCCAGGGGGCGGAAGCACACCCCCAGGTATTCCACGCAGGCTTTAACCCCATCGGTGATGGCTGATTTCAAAACCGTCTCGTATCTTTCGGGGGCGGTGGTATCCAGGGCCCCGCCCCGGGTGGCTTGCAGCGGCGACACGCCGACATCATCGTGAGTCACCTGCTGTCCGTTGGCGAACTGGACCGTCAGCCGGACAACCACCTGGACATACGCATTCTGGTCATTCAAGGTGACCAGCTCCGGTCCTTTGAGGATCATGTGGCTCCAGTTATCCGGGCCAAATATCTGGTTCATCTTCCAGCGCACGTAATCGCCTGTTGTGTATGGACCCTTGACGTTCTGGCTCTTACGCAGATAGCGCGGCTCGACTGGCGTGCTCAGCGCCTTGTGCTGTGCTTCGATTGTGTTTTGCATGGATTTCCCCTTCCACCCCCTCCGCTAATGCCAGATGCCTTCGGCACGGCACAGCGGAGCAAGCCTTCCACAGACCGGAATCCCCCCATTTGCGCCAGGCAAATGGGGGGATTATTGGGGTAAAAACTACACCCAGCCGCGCAGCTCCATAGCTTTGACTACACGGTCGATGGCGACCATGTAGGCTGCGTCGCGCATGTGCACCTTCTGGCTTTCGGACATCGCCAGCACACCATGGAAAGCCTGGGTCATCTTGGTATCCAGGCGCTCCAGCACCTCCTTGTGCGTCCAATAATAATTCATATCGTTCTGCACACTCTCGAAATAAGAGGTCGTTACGCCGCCGGCGTTGCACAGGAAGTCGGGGATGACGAACACGCCGTTGCTCTTCAAGACCTCATCGGCCTCAGGCGTGGTCGGGCCGTTGGCGCCTTCTGCCATCAGGCGCACACGGCTGCTGACCTGCTTGACCGTCTCCGCGTTGACCTGGCCCTCCAGGGCAGCAGGGATGAGCACGTCGGCATCCTTGGTGATCCAGGCTCCACCCTCTTCGATCTTATAGCCCGCTTTGGTGGCCTTGCTCTTGTCGATCGACCCGTAGATATCGGTGATCGACTGCAGGTAGCGCGGGTCGATGCCGTCGGCCTTGCTGACTGTATAAGAAGCGCGGTCTTCGCGATCCCAGTAGGATACGCATGCCACCGTCCCGCCCAGCAGCTCTCTGAATCCAATGGCTGCGTACTGGGCGACATTGCCGAAGCCCTGGATGGCTGCCACGGATTTGGTGGGGTCCATCTTGAGGTGCTTCATAGCCTCGCGCACGGTATAGATCACGCCGTAGCCGGTCGCCTCGGTGCGGCCCAGCGATCCGCCGCCGCCCACCGGCTTGCCGGTGATCACACCCGGGGTGAATTGGCCAACCAGCTTGGAGTACTCATCCATCATCCAGCCCATCATCTGCGGCGTGGTGCCCACATCGGGGGCGGGCACATCCTGGCGCGGGCCAATGTTGCGCCACATCTGACCGATCCAACCGCGCACCAGCTTTTCCTTCTCATTAACGGTCAGGGTGGCTGGATCGACGGGCACGCCGCCCTTGCCGCCGCCCAGGGGGATATCCGCCACGGCGCACTTCCAGGTCATCCACATCGCCAGGGCGCGCACAGTGTCTAGCGTCTCGGCGGGGTGAAAGCGGATGCCGCCTTTAGCAGGGCCGCGGGCATCGTTGTGCTGCACCCGGTAGCCGAAGAACACCCGGATGCTGCCGTCATCCATCTTGACCGGGATCATAAATTTAAACTCACGGCTGGGCCAGCGCATCATCTCCGCTATCTGCGGGTCAAGGTTGAGCTGGCTGGCGACGCGATCGAACTGGCTCTGCGCCATTTGGAAGGCATTGATTGTCTCACTCATACGATTTATCTCCTATAGATTTTATTTTTATCCGCGAGCAAATAAAACGGGCACCCCGGACGGGCACCCGCTCAAGAAACCGCCGAAGCAGCGTCTATGTAAGCCAATTGGCTCATCTATGAAACCTTTTACTCCTCTACCAGGGCATTCGATCTGTCATGAGCACGGGAAAAGAGGTTGCGGTGCCAACGTATTCCCATACTGACGTTAACATAGCAAATGTCTGACAAACCGTCAAGTGACAAATGCCACATTATGACCTGCGCAATGCAAGCTGCCGGTCCAGCTCCTGCTGCAGCACCTGCGGGTTGGCCTGGCCTTTGGCGGCGCGCATCACCTGCCCGAACAGCCAACGCGCCACATTCTCATTCCCGCTCAGGTAGCTGGCGACCTGGGCCTGGTTCTCATCCAACACCTGCGCTACCAGGGCGGCGATCGAGCTTGCATCGGAGATCTGGCGCAGACCCCGGGCAGCCACGATCTCATCGGCGCTCTTACCGCTGCGGAACATCTCGCCCAGCACCGCTTTGCCGGTGTTCTGGTTGATCTCGCCCCGGCTGACCATCTGGATCAAGCCTGCCAGCGCCTCCGGGCTGACCTGGCTGGTCTCAATGCTCTCCCCGGCCTGGTTGAGCAGACCGAACAGCTCACCGGTGACCCAGTTGGCGACCAGCTTAGGGGAAGCCTGGCTGGCGTTCAGGGCCGTCTCGTAGTAGTCGGCTACCAGGCGCTCGGCTACCAGCACCTCAGCATCGTAGGCGCTCAAACCGTACTGCTTGCGGAAGCGCCCGAAGCGGGCTGCCGGCAGCTCCGGCAGGCTTGAGCGGATCTCATCGACCCACCCCGGATCGACCACCAGCGGCGGCAGGTCGGGCTCCGGGAAGTAGCGGTAGTCGTCCTCGGTCTCCTTGACGCGCTGGGTAAAGGTGACGTCGCGCGCCTCGTCCCAACCGCGTGTCTCCTGCATTACGGGTTGCCCCTTGCGCAGCAGGTCGCCCTGGCGCTGAATCTCGTAGTCTACAGAGCGCTCCAGGGCGCGGAAGCTGTTCAGGTTCTTGATCTCGGTGCGCGTGCCGAACTCCTGGCTGCCAAGCGGGCGGACCGAGATGTTCGGCTCGATGCGCATGACGCCTTTCTGCATATCACCCGAGTTAACCCCCAGATAGCGCAGCAGGCTGCGCAGGGCGGAAGCATACGCGCGCACCTGCTCGGCAGTGTGCAGGTCCGGCTCGGTGACGATCTCCAACAGCGGTACACCCGCCCGGTTCAAGTCCACCAGCGAAAAGGACCCCCCATCCCGGCTCACATGGGTGAGCTTGCCGGTATCCTCCTCCAGATGCACGCGGCGGATGCGCACCAGGTACTTGCCCTGGCTGGTAATGATTGCCAGGCGCCCGTGGCGCGCCAGCGGCTGCTCGTATTGGGAAATCTGGTAGCCCTTGGGCAGGTCCGGGTAGAAGTAGTTTTTGCGGGCGAAGATGCTGGTGTGGTTGATCTCGCACTCCAGCGCCAGGGCAACGCGCAGGGCGTATTCGACGGCGCGCTGGTTGACCACCGGCAGGACGCCCGGCATGCCGGCGCACACCGGGCAGACCGCCACATTCGGCTCTGCCAGCGTCGAATCGACCACCCGGCAGGCGCAGAACATCTTGGACTGCGTCGCCAGCTCAGCGTGGACTTCGAGGCCGATGACGGCTTGGTATTGCATAGAGAGAAAGGAGAGCAGAGAGTCGAGAGTAGAGAGTAGAGAGTAGAGAGTCGTTTAAAAGCACTATTCTCGACTCTCCACTCTCGTTTATCCATATTGACGCATAAAACGCTGTATGCGCTCAAGCGCCTCTTCGATCTTCTCGTAGGCGGTGGCATACGAGCAGCGCACAAAATCCTCGCCGCCGGGACCGAAGGCTGTGCCGGGCACGACCGCCACGCGCTGCTCCTGGAGCAGCTTCTGAGCGAATGTGTCTTCATCCATGCCCGCGGCGCTGATGTTGGGGAAGGCATAAAAAGCGCCGTGCGGCTCGAAGGTGGGCAGCCCCAGGGAGTTGAGGCCGCCCACGATCAGCCGGCGGCGGCGGTCGTACTCGAGGCGCATCTCCTCCACGTGCGGAGCGCCGTTGACCAGCGCCTCCAGGGCGGCATCCTGGGCGGTGGTGGGCGCCGACATGATGGTGTACTGGTGGATGCGCAGCAGCCCCTTGAGGATATCTGCCGGCGCAGCCGCAAAGCCCACGCGCCAGCCGGTCATGGCATAGTTCTTGGAAAAGCCGCCCAGCAAAATGGTGCGCTCCCACATCCCGGGCAGGCTGGCGAAGCACACGTGCTGCACGCCGTAGACCAGCTGGTCGTACAGCTCGTCGGAGATCACGATCAGGTCGTGCTGCTCGGCGATGCGGGCGATCTCCTGCATGACCTGGCGCGTGATCACCCCGCCGGTGGGATTGTTGGGCGTGCTGATCAGGATGGCCTTGGTGCGCGGGGTGATGGCGGCTTGCAGCGCCTCGGGGCGCAGCTGGAACCCATCTTCAACAAAGGTGGGCACTTCCACCGGCGTCCCGCCCGCCAGGATGACCTCCGCCTGGTAGGCCACAAAGCAGGGTGTGGGGATGATCACCTCTTCGCCGGGCTCGAGGATGGCGTTCATTGCCAGGTAGAGCGCTTCGGAGACCCCCACCGAGATCAAGATCTCGCTCTCGGGGTTGTAGTTCACCCCGTACAGGCGCTGCAGGTGAGCCGCCAGCTCCCGGCGCAGGCCCAGCTTCCCGGCATTGGAGGTGTAGTGGGTGGCGCCGCCCTCCAATGAGCGGATCCCGGCCTGCAAGATCGGCTGCGGGGTGTTGAAATCCGGCTCGCCGATGCCCAGCGAGATCACGTCCTGCATGGTCGCCACAATATCGAAAAATTTACGGATCCCAGAGGGTTTCAATCCGACGACACGAGTTGCGAGATATTCTCTGGTCACTTCAGCTCCTTGTACAAATCAAAAATGGTTATTTGGGGTGTGTGTGGCGGCTCCGCCGCCACACACACCCCAATTTCTCCTGTTTTTGTGATAGCCACTAGTAGGACGAGTACTGTGCAGGGTCTATGCAATGTGAGCTGCTACTTGGTGGGGGTAGCCTGCTCACCGTTCACGCACGGTCCAAACGTCTTGTGACGTATCGTAGAAAAGCTCGAAAACCCCTCCTTCCCGGGTGGATACCCGGAAACCCCTCCCCAGGGGTGTGCGCCAGCGCTGCAGGATCTCAGCCACCTGGCAGCGCTCGCCTGCCCAGGTGAATGCCTGCGGTCGTTCCCCGTAAGAGGCATCCGAGCGGCACTCCACCTGGGCCGGCGAGATCACAGCGTCACCGCAGTCTGGTCGCCGGCGTTGATGGTCGCCGAGCGGCGGCGGATCTGCGCCTGACGCCCGATCAGCGAGGCCTCCAGGATGGCGCCATCCACGCAGGCACCGTCCTCGAGGATCGAGTCGCGCAGGATGCTGTTCTCCACGACGCAGCCCGCCCCCATGGAAACATGCGGTCCGATGATCGAGTGCTTCAACGCCGCGGTCGGGTGAATGAAGACCGGGGGAATGATCACGCTGTCCTCAGCGGACGTGTCTGCGGCGCAGTTATTGCGCCCGTTATCCAGCAGATAGCGGTTGGTCTCCAGCAGCGCTTCGGACGTGCCGGCGTCCAGCCAGACATCCACCACCTCGGGGCGCATGCGCAGGCCGCCCTGCAGCATAATATTGACCGCATCCGCCAGGAAAAATTCGCCCTTGAGCTGCAGGTCGCGCTTCATCTGCTCATCGATGGCTGCCAGCAGGTCCTCCGAGCGCTGGAAATAATAAAAGCCGACCACCGCCAGGTTGTTTTCCATGCTCTGTGGTTTCTCGATCAAACGCTCCACCAGGCCATCCTCGCCGACCTGGGCGACGCCGAAGCGGCGCGGGTCCGGGACCGGCTTGACCCACACCACCGCCTCGACATCCTCTCGCCCGATGAAGGACAGGTCCGTCTCGATCAGGGTGTCGGCAAAGACCATCAGCATCGGCCCGCCCAGCAGGTGGCGCGCCAGCGAGATGGCATGCGACTGCCCGAGCGGGTTATCCTGGATGACGTAGTGCGCCCGGATATGGGGATAGTGCTCCCCAATATAGTCTTCGATCTGTTCTCCTAGGTAACCGACGATATTGATCAGCTCGATATTGCCTGGATCGGCCAGGGAGCTGAGCGTATCCAGCACATGATCCAACACCACCTTTCCCGCCACGCTGATGAGCTGCTTGGGTTTGCTCCAGGTATGCGGGCGCAGGCGGGTGCCCAGACCTGCCATCGGGATAACGACTTTGAGAGGTTGTGTCATCAACCAGAATGTCCCCTTGCAAGAAAGTAGGTTCGCAGACAATAATTTTGTAATACAATTGACCATCCGGTCTGCGCGAATGGTCGCTAGAGCGGTTTCACCTATTATACCCTCACCGGTAGACATGCTATCTACCCCTTGGGACAGCGAGCCAAAAGGAGAATTCAATGACCCTCACCAATTCCAAACTGCGCCTCACCAGACTGCTGCTTGCCGCAGCGATACTCATCCTGGTCCTGCCGGGCCTCAGCGTCCTGGCGACCCAGACGGAAGAGGCGCCCATGATCCGCCTGCAGTTCGCCACCTTCGACCCGCTGGCAGGCGAGCCGCCCGTCCCGGCAGAGCTGCAGGTGCAGGCTGCGCCGGGCGCGCCCGCAGTGTACATCGTGCAGTTCAGCGGTCCGGTGCAGGCAGAATGGGCTGAGGCGGTGAAAGCCGCCGGCGCCCGCCTGTACAGCTACCTGCCAGATTACGCTTTCCTGGCGCGCATGGATGCGGCAGCCGCCGCCGCCGTGCGCAGCATGCCCTTTGTGCGCTGGATCGGCGCCTACCAGACCGCCTACCGGATGGAGGGCTCGCTGGCGACAGGTCTGGAAGCCCAATCCGTGGAGCCCGTGGAACTCTCGGTGCAGGCGCTGCCGGACGCCGACCTGAGCGCCCTGGCGGCCCAGGTGGAAGCCCTGGGCGGGAGCGTGACGGCCCAATACGCCGACGAGCTGACGTCTTACCTGCGCGTGACGCTGGAGAAGGGCAAAGCCGCCGCACTGGCGGCGCTGGACGGCGTGGTATGGGTGGAGCCCTACCTGCACTCGGTGCTCTTCAACGACGTGGGCGGGGGCATCATGTACGTCAGCACCGCCCGCACCAGCCTGGGCCTGTACGGCAGCGGGCAGGTGGTGGCGGTGGCGGACACCGGCCTGGACGTAGGCGCCAACAACGCCACTTTGAGCGACGATTTCGAGGGGCGCCTGGTACAGGGCCAGGCGATCTGCGCTGGGCTGGGCTACCGCAGCACCTGGAGTGATTTCCACGGGCACGGGACGCACGTCTCAGGCAGCGTGCTGAGCAGCGGAAAGCTCTCCGGAGCAAACCCCGGCGCGCACCAGTACAGCAGCTCCTTTGCCGGCTCGGCTCCCGAAGCGCAGCTCGTGTTCCAGTCCATCGACGACCCCACCGAGCAATACCTGGAGTGCATCCCGGCTAACCTGCTGGCGGGCTTGATCCAGCCGGCCTACAACCTGAACGCCCGCATCCACAGCAACTCGTGGAGCGGGCCGACCGGCGACAACACCAACCCGTACGGCGGCTATAACACCCAAGCCAGCAACGCCGACCACGCCGCCTGGATGCTGAAGGACATGCTGATCCTGTACGCAGCGGGCAACAACGGCACGGATTTCAACGGCGACGGGCGGGTGGACCCCGATTCGATCGGCTCGCCGGGCACCGCCAAGAACCCGCTGACGGTGGGCGCCACCGAGAACAACCGGCCCAGCTTTAATGTCACCTGGGGAGATGGCTGGGGCCTTGATTTCCCGGCCGATCCGGTCGCCAGCGATCCCCTGGCGAACAACAGCCAGGGCATGGCAGCCTTCTCGTCGCGCGGCCCGACCGACGACGGGCGGGTCAAGCCCGACATCGTCGCCCCGGGGACCTTCATCCTCTCGAACAAGTCGCAGGACCCGACGGTGGACCCGGGCAACTTCTGGGCGCCGTTCGACAGCGACTACGCCTACATGGGCGGCACCAGCATGGCGACGCCGCTCACCGCCGGGGCGGCCTCCCTGGTGCGCGAGTGGCTGGTCGAGCAGCGCAATTTCAGCAACCCCAGCGCGGCCCTGATGAAAGCTGTGCTGCTCAACGGGGCGATGGACATCAACCCCGGGCAGTATGGCACCGGGGGGACCCAGGAAATCCCTGCCCAGCGCCCCAACAACGTCAGCGGCTGGGGGCGGGTGGACCTGGCGCAGAGCCTGTACCCGACCGCGCCGCGCCAGATCTGGCTGCAAGATTACACGACCGGGCTTTCCACCAGCAACAGCCAGGTGACCTTTAACCTGCACGTGGGCGGGTCGCAGTCTCAGGCGGCTGAGGCGG
>CAZGIX010000119.1:0-14081 GCA_964525785.1 uncultured Anaerolineaceae bacterium | reverse complement strand
TATGCTTTATTCTGAAACCGATTTTCGTCAGGCGAAACTATGGCAGGTAAATTGCCCGACAACGAAAATTAGATTAAAATTACCCAGCGTAATTACACCGTAGTTTCACCATGAATAGACCCCTGTATCGTCTCTCCTACAGCAAATCCTCCCTGGAGTTCAGCCTCTACCCGGAGATGAATGGTACCCTGGCTGATTCCCGGGCCGTTGAACCAGCAATGGATAGCCGGAGTCTCATCCAGGAAGCCCTCGCTCACCCCATAGGATCTGCCCCCCTGCGCGAGCTTGCCAGGCCGGACGACCGTGCATGTATCGTGTTTACTGACAGCACCCGCTCCAGCCCCGATCACCTGCTGGTGCCTGCATTACTGGCTGAGCTTGAAAAAGCCGGGGTTAGGGATGAGAATATCACCCTTCTGTGCGCCACCGGAGTACACCGCCCATCCACACCCGAGGAAAAGATTGCCAAGCTGGGAGCAGATTTGGTTGATCGCTACCGGGTCATCGATCACGAGCCCCAAAACCCGGCCGCCCTGGTGGACCTGGGCTATACCTCCGGAGGGGTCCCGGTGCAGGTGCATCGCTCAGCTGCCGAAGCCGATCTCCTGATTGCTACGGGTATCGTCGAGCCTCACCAGTATGCCGGCTACTCGGGTGGAGGCAAGACCGTTGCAGTTGGCGCAGCAGGAGAGCCTTTGATCGCCCATACCCACGGACCGTCGTTCATCGATCACCCGAACACCCGCCTGGGTCGCATCGAAGGCAACCCCTTCCACCAGGCAGTCACCGAGGCTGCCCGGCGAGCCGGTTTGCGCTTCATCCTGAATGTCGTCTTAGATGACCAGCACCGCATCTTACAAGCGGCAGCTGGCGATCCGGATCTCGCCTACCTGCACCTGGTGGAGTTTGCGCGCTCCGTTTATGAAGTGCCAGTGCCAAAACAATTCGATATCGTTATTGGCGGTGTCGGCTATCCCAAAGACACGAACCTGTACCAGGCCAGCCGGGCACCTTCGTACCTGTTTTTTGCCGCCGTCCCGGCTGTGCGACGAGGCGGGTATTTGATCATCCCTGCTCGGTGCGAAGAGGGCGCCGGGTCAGGCGTGGGCGAGCAACGCTTCCTGAAAGCCCTGCGGGATGCGCCGGATGTCCAATTTATCCTGGAGGATGCCCGCCGCAACGGCTACCCGCCCGGACAGCAGCGCGCCTTTGTCATCGCCAAAGTGCTGGAGGCGGCACGGATTGTTATCGTCGGCAGCGAATGTCCGGACCTGGTGGCAGCCTGCAAGATGATCCCCGTCGCCAGCATGCTGGAAGCGCTGGACCTTGCCACCCGTGAGACAGGGAAAAACTGCGATGTGCTGGTCGTCCCTCACGCAATGCTCACGCTGCCCGTGATCCAGCGGGGATATCAAGGCTGAACGCGCCGGGGGAGCACTAATCGTATCTCTGAAGGCAGCGCACACAGGAAACATCGAAAAGACAAACGCTGATGAAAGCATTACAGATGTTTCGCCCGAGATCTTTTGAGACAGTAGAAGTAGCCATCCCGAGTTTGAGTGCCGTCAGCCCAGACCGCCTGCTGATCCAAACCAAATGGGTCTCGATGTGCGGTAGTGATATCCCCTTCTTTACCGGAAGCAAGCGCCACAAAAACTTTCCCTATCCACCTGGCTTCCCGATCCACGAGTGTGTCGGGCAGATCGTTGAGAGCACTTCCAGTCTGTTTAAACCGGGTGATGCGGTTATTGCCATGCCCGAAGGGAACCAGGCACTGGCAGAATATTTTGTCGCTCGGGCAAGTAAAAGCGCGCTGCTCCCTCCTGACCTGGGAAAATCAGACACAAGCTGCCTGATCCAGCCGCTTTCGACAGTGGTGAACGCTGTCGACCGTTTGGGGAATATCGAAGGGTGTTCCGTAACAGTTGTTGGGCTGGGCTCGACCGGGTTGTTCTTCTGTTGGCTCTTACGTAAGCGGGGTGCAGGACGCATCGTGGGGATCGATCCAAGTGATAAGCGCTGCAGCGTGGCGAAAACTATCGGCGCAGACCAGGTGTATCCAATGCGCAGCATCGAAGTAGTCCACCTGGCCCGGCAAGACCCCAAAGAGTTGCAGCCGCCCGATATTTGTATCGAAGCTGTCGGGCACCAGATGGATACGCTGAACGATTGCTTCGAGCTGATCCGGAAGCGCGGCACCGTGGTCGCTTTTGGAGTGCCGGACCACAACGTATACTCCATAGAGTACGAGACATTTTTCCGCAAGAACGCCGTACTGATGGCGTCCGTCACCCCACAGTGGGATGAATATATGGGCAAGGTGAGAGATCTATTTCTTTCCTTCCGCGAGGAGTTAGAGCCCTGGGTGACGCACCGCTTTCCGATCCGAGAGGCCGAGACGGCCTTTAGCCTGTATGAGCGCCGGGAGGATGGGATTGTCAAAGCCGTGCTGGATGCGACTAAATGGTAGAAAACCCAAAATGAAACGAGAAATATGAATCAAGCGAATGGTATAGAAAAACCAGATGAAAGCGCATATTTGAACTGCATCCGTTGCGGCTTGTGCCTGGCTGTCTGCCCCACGTACCGCGAGTACCTGAAAGAGACAGCCTCACCCCGCGGCCGGGTAGCGCTGGCCCGCAAGAACCTGGAAGGCGAAATGGAGCTCAGCTCCAACCTGGTGGAGCAAATGTACGGCTGCTTTGCCTGCATGGCGTGCAACGAAGTGTGCCCGGTGGGCATCCATCCGGCTGATCTGGCTCTCGCCATGCGGCAAATCCAAGAACAGCTCCATCCTGCCAGTTGGAAACAGACCCTCTTTGCCGGACTGATCCCTCATCCGGGGAGAATGGAGACGGCGACGCTGCCGCTGCGCCTGTACCAGATATCAGGCCTGCGCCGGCTGGTGTATACACTCAAACTGAACCACCTGCTCCCTGCCCAGCTGCGAGACCTGGAAGCCATGCTGCCCCATCTCCCACGCCGCCCACTGCGCCCAGCGTTGCCCCAGGTGACCAACGCTCGCGGGGACACCCGCAGCCGGGTTGGTTTCTTTTTAGGCTGCGCCCAGAGTTTGATGTTTGCTGAAGAAAGCTCTGCCACAGTTCGCGTGCTGGCGCGCAACGGCTGCGAAGTGATCACACCCAAGGATGTGCAGTGCTGCGGTATGCCGGCCAGCGGTTACGGTCGCCTGGATCTGGTGAGGAGCCAGGCCCAGCACAACATTGCCGTGTTTGAACAATACAATACGGATGTGATCGTCACCGACTGCGCCACATGTGGCTCGACGTTGAAGGAATACGGCTCTATCCTGGCGGACGATCCAATCTGGGCCGCGCGCGCGCAGGATTTTAGCAGCAAGGTCAGGGATGTGAGCGAATACCTGATGGAGATCCCCCTCGAAAAGCCGCGAGGCAGAGTCGATCTACGGGTAACCTATCATGATCCCTGCCACCTGCGCCGGGCGCAGCAGGTGTGGGAACAGCCCCGCTCCCTGCTCGGACTTATCCAGGGGCTGGAATTTATCGAGCTCCCCGAGGCGGATTGGTGCTGTGGGTCAGCCGGCAGCCAGCTCATCACCCATTATGAGACCTCGCGGCGGGTCATGGACCGTAAGCTGGACAATCTCGCTAACACTGGGGCAGAGGTCATTGCTTCCGGTTGCCCGGGCTGCCAGATGCAGCTGCTGAGCGGCATCCGGCGCCGTGGGACTCCTGTGCGGGTCGTCCACCCGGTGACGCTTTTGGACGAAGCTTATGAGGCAGGCGATGGAAAGCAGATTGATTGATCGATTTGTTGATGTGGTAGGTAAAGCTGGCGTCTTGCACACGCCAGAAGACCTGGCAGTGTACAGCTATGACGGCACTTTCGCTGAAGGGCAGCCGGATTTGATCCTCCTGCCCGAAACCACGGAACAGGTGAGCCAGATTGTGCGCCTGGCAGGCGAGGCGCGACTGCCCATCGTGCCGCGTGGGATGGGCTCGGGATTGGCAGCTGGCTCGATTCCAATGCCGGGAGGTGGGATCGTGATCTGCCTTACCCGCATGAACCATATCCTGGAGATAGATACCCAGAATGCCACGGTCTCAGTTGAAGCGGGTGTGGTGACGGCTGACCTGCAGAGAGAAGTTGAAAAGCACGGGCTATTTTACCCACCCGACCCTTCGAGCATCCGGCATTCCACCATTGGCGGCAATATCGCCTGCAACGCAGGTGGGCCGCGCTGCTTGAAGTACGGCGTCACCGGCGATTACGTCCTGGGATTGACGGTTGTCCTGGCAGATGGGCAGATTCTCACTACCGGCGGAAAGCCCATCAAAGATGTCACCGGCTACGATCTAAACGGCCTTTTTACCGGTTCGGAGGGCACCCTGGGGCTGATCACCGGCGCGCTGCTGCGCCTGATAGCCAAACCTATCTATGCCAGCACTGCTCTGGCAGAGTACAATTCACTTGAGGATGCTTCCTGCACGGTCAACGCCATCTTATCTGCCGGCATATTGCCCGCTACATTGGAACTGATGGATCAGACTGCCATCACCTGCATCGAAGAAGCCATGCACCTGGGTTTACCAACCGATGTGGAAGCTTTACTGCTGATTGAGACGGATGGTGCAGATCAACAGACGGTCGATCGCGAGATCGAGGTCTGTGTCAAGATCTGCCAGGTGAACGGGGCCCGTTCAGCGAAAATGGCGCAGAACGAGGCAGAACGAAACAGCCTGTGGAAAGCCCGCCGGTCGATTTCCCCATCCTTAGCGCGCAAAGCGCCAAACAAGCTCGGTGAAGATATCACCGTGCCGCGCAGCGCCATTCCGGAGGTAGTGAAGCGCTTGCGCGCCATCAGCGCTCGCTACGGCTTACCGATTGTGATTTTCGGGCACGCCGGGGACGGTAACCTGCATCCCAATATCCTTTTCGATAAACGCGAGCCGGAGCAGTGGGCTAAGGTGGAGCAGATGGTCGGGGAGATCTTTGCCACCTCTCTGGCATTGGGAGGCACTCTGTCTGGTGAACACGGCGTTGGAGTGCTCAAGCGCCCTTACCTGGAGAATGCCCTTGGACCAGTGTCGATTGGCGTCCAGAAGCAGATCAAGAACGCCCTCGATCCAATGAATATTCTAAACCCGGGCAAAATATTCCCCATATAAAAACCAATCCAGGAGCAGCAGCATGTCACAGCAAAGCGTTCGCGTTCCCGTCAAGAAGTTAGTTCAGTTCATAGAAGAAGTCCTCATCGCCATGGAAATACCGGCAGAGGATGCGAAAATCATCGCCCAGGTCATCATCACATCTGATTTGTGGGGTGTAGAATCACACGGGATTGCTCACTTGAAGATGTATCACGAGCGGATGAAAGCCGGCCTGCATCTCCCCGTTACCCATTGGAGCGTGGTCAAAGACACACCCACAACAGCAGTCGTCGATGGCGGCAACGGCATGGGCATGGTGGTTGGGCACCATGCAATGAAAATCGCCATCGAGAAAGCCCGGCAATATGGACTGGGTGCAGTGGCTGTCCGAAATTCCAGCCATTACGGCATCGCCGGCTATTATGCCTTAATGGCGGAACGTGAGGGAATGGTGGGAATAAGCCTCACCAACGCTCATCCATCCATTGCGCCGACCTTTGGCGTAATCCCACTGCTCGGCACCAACCCCATTGCTGTGGCTGCCCCAACCGATGAGCCGTTCCCGTTCATGTTCGATGCTGCAACTGCCGTAGTCACGCGCGGCAAGATCGAAGTAGCGGCTCGGGCCGGTAAGCCCATCCCGGCAGGCTGGGTCATCGGTCAAGATGGAACGGCGCAGACGGACACCAGCCGGTTGATCGAGCAGATGAACCAGGATAGGGCAGCATTGATGCCCATCGGTGGGATGGGCGAGCTGATGGGCGGGCATAAGGGCTATGGTCTGGCGACAATGGTCGAGATCTTTACGGCTGCCTTCCAGAATGGGGCATTTCTATCCCAGCTGCACGACACAGATGCACAGGGCAACCCGCACTTCTTGTGCATCGGTCATTTCTTCCTGGCTATTGATATCGAGCATTTCCTTCCGCTGGCAGATTTCAAGCGCATCACCGGGGATATGATGCGCGAGCTGCGTGGATCGCAGACCGCACCGGATGCCGAGCGTATCTATACGGCAGGCGAGAAGGAGTACTACAACTCCCAATTTGTGACGGAGCAGGGCGTAGAAATTACGCCGGGCGTGCAACGGGGATTAAATATCCTGGTGAAAGAGCTGAACCTCCCTGACCATAACCTGGGCTTTTAAGGCAGTGAAAGGCGGGTCAATATAAAATAATAACCAATAAGATATAAACCAAATATCGTAAGACGCGATCAATCCAAATTATTAAGGAACAATGCTTAAGGAGCAACCAATGCCTGAAGAAGGACACAAACCCACCATTGAGGAGCTCAAGGCAAAAGCCTACCAGCCCATGCAGGATGCCATGCAGCTCCACCCATTCTACCGGGGCAAAATCGAGACGACGCTGAAGTGCTGTGTGCGCGACTTTAACGATTTTGCCATCTGGTATACACCCGGTGTATCCAAGCCTTGCCTGGATATCCGGGACAATCCGGAGATGGTGTACGAACACACCAATAAGTGGAACACAGTAGCAGTCGTCTCCGACGGCAGCCGGGTCCTGGGCCTTGGCGACATTGGCCCCAAGGCAGGTATGCCGGTGATGGAAGGCAAATCGCTTTTGTATAAGTATCTTGGCGGTGTGGACGGCTTCCCGCTGATGGTCGGCAGCAAGGACCCTGAAGACATCATCAAGGTCGTCAAGCTGCTGCAGTCAGGCCTGGGCGGAGTCAACCTGGAAGACATCGCCAATCCGAAGTGTTTTTATATTCTGGATACTCTGCGCGCCGAGTGCGAGATACCGGTGTGGCACGATGACCAGCAGGGCACAGCCTGCGTCACCCTCGCCGGGCTGATCAACGCCCTGAAGGTGGTGGGCAAAAAGGTCGATGAGGTCAAGATAACGTTTATCGGCGCGGGCGCCAGCAACGTCGCCATCAGCCGCTTGATCTTTGCTTACGGAGCGAAGCCCGAATTATGCACCATCGTGGACAGCAAAGGGATCTTGAACAAAGAGCGGGCAGATCTTGCGCTGCGCAAAGCCGAATACGTTGACAAATGGAGACTTTGCAATACGACCAACGCCGAAGGGCGCAGCGGCGGCATCGCAGAGGCACTGGTTGGGGCAGATGTGTGCATTGCGCTCTCGCGCAACGGCCCGGATGTGATCCTAAAAGAGTGGGTAAGCAAGATGTCCAAAGATGCGATCGTGTTTGCCTGCGCGAACCCAATCCCGGAAATGTGGCCGTGGGACGCCAAGGAAGCCGGGGCTGCAATCATGGCAACCGGGCGCAGTGACTTTCCAAACCAGGTGAATAACAGCCTGGGCTTTCCGGGTATATTCCGCGGGGCGCTGGACGTGCGCGCCCGGACGATCACCGACGAAATGTGCATCGCCGCAGCAGTGGAATTGGCAAAACTGGCTGAAGAGAACGGCCTGAGCGACGAGTACATTATGCCCACTATGGATGAAGTGGATGTCTTTCCACGCGAAGCAGCCGCAGTAGCGACGAAAGCCATTGAGCAAGGCGTTGCCGGAATCACAAATGTGTCTTTTGAGCAAGAGTATCAAAATGCTAAAACGATCATTACCCGTGCTCGCGGCCTGGTACAGGATGCCATGGCGACCGGCTATATTCGCATGCCCGAAGGCAGCACAGCACCCGAGCCAAGCGAAATGGCCGTTCAGGCAGCCACAAAAGCTGCGTCTCGAAAGTCATAAAAAGGAGACTCTCATGTATGATTTGATCATCCTTGGAGCAGGTCCCGCCGGCCTGACGGCAGCCGTTTATGCGATCCGAAAGCGATTGGAGGTTTTGGTCATCTCGCCCGACCTGGGCGGCAAGACGGGCTACCACATGTACCTGCCTGAGTATCTCGATCGTTTTCAAGTCATCAACGGGATGGAGATCGTCAACCGCTTCAAGAGCCAAATTGAATACCTGGATTACGCCCACAAATCAGAATCAGGCGAACAGGTGGAGGTTATCGAAGGCGGTTTTGCGGTCAAAACAAAACAAGGCAATCGTTATGAAGCCAAGGCGATCATCGTCGCCACAGGGGCAGGAGCTGTTCCTCTGGGAGTTCCAGGCGAGAACAAATATCGTCTGCGAGGCCTGGCGTACAGCGCTGTCTCGTATGCTCCGCTGTTCATCGATCGCACGGCAGCCGTAGTTGGTGAAGGTGTCCTGGGGATACGGAGTGCTTTAGAGCTGGCACAGAATGCGCGCCAGGTTTACTACATTGTCCCATCAGCCGGAGAGCTCGATAATGCGATGGGAAGCAAGCTACTGGCATCCAAAAATGTTTCCGTGCTGGCTGGTTACCGCGTAAAAGAAATCACCGGCGAAGATAATTACGCACGCGGCCTTGTGGTAGCCAATGACCGTGAAGAAAAAGAGCTGGCGGTGGATGTGACCTTCGTGGAGCTGGGTCTGAAACCGAATTCGGATAGCGTTAAAGAGCTTGTCCAGCTCAACGAGAAGAAGCAGATCGTTGTAAACAGCAGCAACGCTACCAGCCGGTCAGGGATTTTTGCGGCGGGTGATGTGACGGATACCTTCGCCGAACAGGTGCTTATCTGCATCGGCGAAGGGGCTAAAGCCGCTCTATCAGCTTATGAATATCTACTCGGGCAGTAATTAGGACAACGAAAAGAACAACAAAAAGAACAACGATCAAAGAATGGCGAATGACCGGCGCGTGCCTGTCATTCGCCATTTTATTTGGCAACGGTAGATTGCTCCCCAACCTGAGAGGCGTATTGCGCCGCATATTCCTCATCACTTACATAGATGATGGCGTCCATGGGACAGTTGCGCTCACAGGTGCCGCACTCAATACAAAGGTTAATGTCAATGTGAGACTGCGTATCACCTTCTGTGATGGCCTCGTTTTCGCAGCCGGAGACGCAAGCTCCACACGAGATACATTCGGCAGTTACAATGTAGGGCATGGATTCACCTCTAAGAATTGGTAAGTCAAGTCGAATATGATTGCTGGCTAACTTCCGGCATACATCCGGTCGGGATCGATTTCTTCCCGGATCAACCGCAGCTGTTCTGCAGTCGGCGGCTCAGTGAAAGGTACGTGGCTGGGTATGACCGGCTGAAAGGACATATTCGAGAGGATATCCTCAAGCGTGGTGTTCGGATGGATCGCCTCCAACCTCATCCGTTTGGTCTCTGGATCGAAACCAAAGACCGCTTTATCCGTGATCACCCGGGCAGGACCTCCGGGTAAACCTAAGCTCTCACGCTCTCCGCTGCCTCTTAAGTAGCCCGGACTGGTTATGAACGATACCGCTTCTTTAAGCTTACGGGCCTCATGGCGCATGATGATCACCGTCCGGCGGGCGCAGGATGCCAGGTCGTTGCCGCCGCCGCTGCCCGTGAAACGGCGATACTTACCCTCTGGATCGCCAAGCAGGGTTGTATTCAGGTTGCCATAAGCATCGATCTCAAGACCGCCCAGGAAACCTACGTCTACCAAGCCCTTATGCAGCACCATACCCAGCATGTCGACAAAACTGGAATGGATCTTGGCACGATACCAAAACCTGGGATCCGATAGGCCCGATCCAATCTCGATCGGTTCGGGATCAACAATGCCAAGCTCTAAAACGATCGTGAGATGGGGGGCATGCGTGCGCTTCGCCAGGAACGATGCCACCACAGGCAGACCCAGTCCCACTGCCACGATCTCGCCATCTTTCAACTCTCGGGCGCCTGTTACTGCCATCAATTCAAAGGAGGTATATTCAAGATCTTCAGCCACTATAATTCTCCTCCCTGGTCAATACCCCAGCACCGGGTCAGCTTCCAGAGCGCTCAAGCGCTGCAGCCCACCAACCTGCTCTAAATAACCCCAGTGATCTTTGACGCCATACACGTACTTCTCCAGGTATTGCTGAAATCCCTCGGGTGTTTTTGAAGCGGCTGCATACTCATCGATATGCGCTTCATCGAAATCGTAGATGCCGTATACAGACGATGGGTGGGCCGAGTAAGGCAGGTGGACCACATGCGAGACCCGGAAGCCCGGAATTACCGTTCGATCTGGTTCGCGGCGGATGGCGTCTGTGGAGACCAGGCGCTCAGTGATGACGATTGTCCTCTTGCTGGCTTTCACCTGTTCTTCGTTATCCCAGCGAGGCCCCAAAATCCAGGCATTCCCGTCTTCATCCGAAGCTTGTACTTGTATAACGGCCACATCGGGTATAAGGGGTTTCAGGACCAACCACTTTTCGCCGGTGAATGGATCATCCACATAGCTAACCACCGGCGGGGTAATCCCTTCCAGTTTCTTGAGAATATCTGAACCGTTGAGCGAGCGTATTGGAATGAAAGGCAGACCGAGGGATCCAGCCAGGTTGCGGAAGGTCATCGAGAGGCTGCTTAGCTCTTCTGTGATCAAGGTCCCTTGCTCGATTGCCCGGCAGATACAGGAGTGTTGGCCTGATCGGCCGCGTGAACCGCCGCCATAAATGATTCTCTCCACCGCCCCGGCGCCAACCAGGATGTCTGCGTCGATTGCCCCTACACATTGTGAAACCGTCAATTTCTTTGTTCCCTGGCGGATCACCTCGTGAGCAAAGGCAATTGCACAGCGAGCAGTAGCGAATCCCGAAAGTGCGACGTGCGCTCCGTCAGGAATAGTAGCTACCGCTTCGGCAAGAGTGACCAGCTTGGTCATAAAGGCCTCCTATTCGAGCGTAGGCCGCTTATCGAAAAGGACTGTAAGAAGCTGACAGGCCGCTGGCTCTATTTTGATCTCAGCCAGCTCGGCAGGGCGATCCCACACTTCTTCGATGGCCAGCACAAGCAAGTTGATCGGCAGGCAGGTAAAAGGTTCGATGCCGCGCGCAATCATCATTTCTTCGACTGGGCGATGGACGCAGCCCTCAATCTGCACGCGTAGCAATCGTTCCTCGCTGCTGTAGGTAACCTTACTGGCGATCCCCTCGCGCTTAAGGACCTCTTCAATGGTGCGCAGGATATCGTCAAGGTTGGTAGATTTGAGGGAAGAACGCACCTTGTTATTGAAAAATTCGCGTCCAATGGTTGTCAGGCGGAAGCGCGCCCCTTTGCCTCGTTCATCCCAGAAGGCTTTTTCTAGCTCAAACACCAGGCTGTTGGCGTAATCCAGGGAAATCGATTGGTCGTTCATGCTTGTTCCTCGTAGTAAAATTCACCCCAATTTTCACGGAATACGATCTCATGGATGGGGAGGCGGGGTCGAGGCCGGTGGGGTCGTGTTGGATGGCCGATTGAGATTATGCTGATGATTTTGAATTCCTCCGGGACACCCAGTAGCTCTTTGACTCGCAGCTCATCGCGGATATCAATGCAGGGAGCGATCACCCAGCAGGCACCTAAACCCAGAGCGGTGGCCATGAGGAGCATATTCTCGATTGCGGCGGACGTGTCGTAGTTAAGGTCCCAGACATCTTTTTTACCGCACACCACCACGTTGACCGGGGCAGTCGCCGCAAAAGCCGACACCTGTCCGGAAGTCAGCTTCTCGAAAGCGGCTTTTTTCTTTTCCTCATCTTGCAGGGTGGCAAAGCGCTCCTGCATTTTCTTGGTGACGAATTCAGCAGTAAAGCGCCGGCCGCTGCCGCCGCCTCCCAGCGCCCCTATCTTTTTGCGCATGCCTTCATCTTTCACAATGACAAAACGCCAGGGCTGTGCATTCTCTCCGGAAGGGGCCAGGCGGGCAGCATCGAAGATCAGTTTAAGGTCTTCCTCCGAGATCGGCTCAGAAGTATATTCGCGAATGCTGCGGCGGTCCTGGATGACTTTTACTGTTGCCTCAACCAAACTGTAGGTGTCTGACATCCGTTATCCTCCTGACTGAAATTCACCCGGGATCGTTATTCTGGGGCAGGCATGCACCGAAAGTCGGGTGATAGGCTGAACTTATTTCGGACCAAATTGGCTTGTTGTATCACTAGATGAAAATGTGTTTTATAGGACAATACAAGGATAGGATACCAAATTTATTGTCATTTGTCAATCGATAAATGGCGTTACAAAAATCACCTAATTGTCATAAAGATTGTAGACAAAGAACTGCGTCATGGGATGGGTCTGACGGAGCATAGGTTCCTGATTTTCCCCGAAAACAAAAGCCTGCTCATCGAGCAGGCCAAATCCCACTATTAGGCGCCCCCGGCGAGATTCGAACTCACAACCGTCTGATCCGAAGGCGTGTTGAGAGCGAGTCTGGGCGGTCTATCCCGTACAGGTGGGGATCGCAAGCGGCATTGGGGAGCATATCTGGGGGTAGACCGAGTCCATTTTGTGCGTTTTGTCTGGTCTGTCTGTGCGAATTGCACCCCAATTGCACCCGGAACGACGTCACTCTGAACGAGCCCTTCTCAGGTTCAGGATAAACTTCGAGAGTGAAAGAATCTGAATCTACATGAATATGGGAGCGGTAACAGACGAGTCCGATCCAGATGATAACCAAGTCAAACGCTTTTGCGTACACGCACACCGCGCGGGGTGACCACCGTGGTTGTTCCAGCTAATGCATTGAGGTCGTAGCTTTGAAGCACTTTTTCAATCAACTCGACTATGGGGCGGATGCCATCCTGATCTGGGCGCAGCAACATGACACCGGCGTGGGTAGCGGGTGGATACACGCGAATGTCGGCGAAACCTTTATCGGCGGTGATCAGGAAACGGCTCTCAGTCTGTATCCTGCGCCAAAGCTCGGCGTCCATCCAGCCTGACATGGCTTGATCTACTACCGAATCGGCCTGATAGCCTTTCTCGTGCAGCAAGGCGACAACTTGCCTGGGCAGGTCCTCGTCAATTTTGATTCGCATGCAAGGCGCTCGGATGAAGTGTATTTATGCGGAAAGCGGGTAGACGATCTCCTGGCGCATCACTTCTGCAGCGTAAGCGAGGGCAGCATAGAGATCATCACCGGTCAATTGAGGGTAATCCTGCCGGATGTCATCGAAAGTCAGGCCATCCGCCAGGCTACCGACCACCATTGCCACAGGGATGCGGGTGCCCTTGATGCAGGGGTCGCCGTGATGGATGTCAGGGTCTATTACAATTCGATCTTGCCACCGTCGTCTCATGGGTACCTCCAAATGCCTGAACTGGAACTTATTGTACTCCAGTTTGAGAGCAATGGTTGGTTCCAGTCAGCTGACTGGTGCGAACCCCTGGTGTAAACCCTGATCGCCTGGTTCATACCCCCTAGTGTGAAGGGGTTTACACCAGGTGTAAACGGGGGTAACGGCTTAAGGGGGTATGCACCATTGGTGCGAACGGGTGTCCCGGTCAAGCGGCCTTGACCAGGTATTCGCTCAGCCGGTGGAGCAAACGTTTATGTCTTTCGGGTGAGATCGATCCGATGCTGTAGATGATATTCCGGCGTGGCGACACCGCCAAAAAACCCAGCCGGATAAGCGAGTTGCTTACCAAACCGCTGGCGGCAAAGTCGCTATCCTGGATGGTGATCAATTCGTCAAAATCAGGCGCAAGCTGGTGCGTCTGGGTGCTGACACCGCGCACTAACGCGTCTCGGAAGGGTGGCATCTCGCACAAGTAGATGGCAGGGCGGTTTAACCTTGCCGTCAGCCTGCGGCATTGGCGTCAGGAGGATATCCCCCTCTTTCACGGCTGATATTCCGGATTGGGGATCTTAATCCTTTCCAGGGAATGATCCGGCTCATCCTCGCTATAGGCTTCTTCTAAGCCTTGTTCAGAAAGCAGATACCATTCTTGTTCCTCGGTAGGCTCGATGGTGATCATCACCGTTGATCCTGGCGCGATCTGTATCGGTCTCTTCAACTTGAGGTGACGCGAGTCGATCACTTGAGCTTCCACTAAATGATCTATACGACCTCCTGATAACTTACTGTGGGTCAATTTTACTCTAATTTGGATGTGACCAATAATAAGTTAGCGTATCCTTGGTTCATGAAAAACGGGCAGCCAGTTGAGAGGTGGTGGATCTAGCAC